>JAZNVK010000133.1:0-3143 GCA_045592805.1 Faecousia sp. | reverse complement strand
ACCACCGCATTGGAGCTTGCACCGGAAGGTACCGGATACCGCGCCCGCACCCGTTTCGCCAAGTTCTTCAACCTCCCGGAACTCATGAATATGTTCAAAGAGGTTGCGGACATCAAAACAGCAGATCAGCTGCATCTGCCCACGCCCAAGGCACATTACGAAACAGTGGTGGTTAAGCCCTCCGAATATCAGCAGCAGATGGTAGAAGCCCTGTCCGAACGCGCTGGTGAGGTTCACGCCGGTAATGTAGACCCTTCCGAGGACAACATGCTCAAGATCACCAGCGACGGCAGAAAGCTGGGACTGGATCAGCGGCTGATCAATCCCATGCTGCCCGATGACCCCGGAAGCAAAGTCAACGCCTGCGTGGGCAATGTGTTCCGCATCTGGAGCGAGGGGCAGGACAAACGCCTGACCCAGCTGGTGTTCTGCGATATGTCCACCCCGAAGGCGTCTGCTGGTGCAGAAAGCCCGGAGTTCAGCGTGTACGATGACATCCGCGCTAAGCTCATCCGCATGGGCGTTCCTGCAGAGGAAATCGCCTTCATTCATGACGCCAACACCGAAGCCAGAAAGAAGGAGCTGTTTGGCAAGGTGCGCTCCGGTCAGGTGCGTGTCCTCATGGGCAGCACCGCCAAAATGGGCGCTGGCACCAATGTGCAGGATTTGCTGGTGGCATCTCACGATCTGGATTGTCCCTGGCGTCCCGGCGATCTGGAACAGCGTGCTGGCCGTATTGTGCGTCAGGGCAATCAGAATGAGGAAGTGACCATCTACCGGTATGTCACCGAATCGACCTTCGACGCCTACTTGTGGCAGACGGTGGAGAACAAGCAGAAGTTCATCTCCCAGATCATGACCAGCAAAAGCCCTGTCCGCTCCTGCGAGGATGTGGACGAAACGGCTCTGTCCTATGCGGAGATCAAGGCTCTGTGTGCCGGCGACCCGCGAATCAAAGAGAAGATGGACCTGGATGTGGATGTTGCCCGTCTGCGCCTGATGAAAGCTGACCACCAGAGCAAGCAATTCCGGCTGGAAGATCAGGTGTTGAAGAACTTCCCGCGTCAGATGGAGCAGTACAGGGGCTATATCGCCGGTTTCCAGCAAGACCTGGCTACGGTGGCTGCGCATCCGCTGCCCCCAGAGGCTTTCGTGGGCATGGAGATCAAGGGCAAGCACTACGCCGACAAGGAAGCTGCCGGTGAAGCGATCATTGCAGCCTGCAAGGATGCTGTCAAAACAAACAGCGACGCTGAAATCGGCCATTACCGTGGACTGAGCGTGACGGTTTCCTACAATCCTTTTGATAACCAGTTTGAAATGACGCTGCGGGGAGCCATGTCCCACCGGCTGGTGCTTGGCAGCGACGCCAAGGGCAATCTGATTCGTATGGAGAACGCTCTGGCCAATATTCCCGCCCGCATGGGGGATGCCCAGACACAGCTGGACACCCTGCATCAGCAGATGGCAGCGGCAAAAGAGGAAATGGGCAAGCCTTTCCCGCAGGAAGAAGAACTGCAGGAAAAAAGCGCCCGTCTGACCACGCTGAACGCGCTGCTGAATATCGACAAGTCCCCATCTGCCCCTGAACAGTATGGCGAAAAGCGCTCTATTCACGATCAACTGAAGACGCCCGGTAGACCGGGCAACCCCACCCGACCCAATCGCAGAGAGGAGGCGCGATAAATGACCAATGAAGAATTGAACACGGCTTTGTATAAGAAAATGTTTGCCGAGCAGAAGGAATATAAGGACTGGCTTCTGTCTCAGCCTGCAGAGGAAATCCTGCGCAATGCCTATGAATATGTCATGCGTGAGGATATTCTGTTGAGCTTGGAATACAACGATCTGTCAGATCGCTATGCTACTGTGCTGCTGAATATGGACAAGCCCCTCGCGGCGATCTTCAGCAAGCTGGAACACAGCGATTCTCCCCATATGGAGCATGTGTGGGAGTGTGTTCGGCAGTGCGCCTATGATGCTGTGGAAGCTGAAAAGGTTAAGGATCTGCCCATCTATCCGCACTCCGCTATCTATGCGCGTGAACATGATGAACTTCCTGCATATCGGGCGTCGTATCAGGCGAATGTTGATTGTAGCAAGGCCATTGATGCGGCTATCCGGGAGCACTACCGTGATAACCGACTTAATCCAGCGGCTGTTTCTCAGGTGGTGGAGCGTTTCGGCATGGAACGCACATTGCTTGTACTGGCTGCGACGGCGCGCTATAAGGAATGGGACAAACGCATCAGCGACGATCATAAGGCTTGGGCGCAGACCATTCCTGTTCCAGATGATAAGGACGTACGCGGTGCTGATCGCACTACTTCCTATGTTGTCGGCTATGCACATCCCGGCCTTGTTAATCTGTTCATGAATGAAGCGCGCAGACAAGCACGGGAGCAGCAGCCTTCCATCCGCCAGCAGCTTCAGCATAAGCCAGAGGTTCCTGCACAGAAGCCTCCCACTCATAAGGAGCCGGAGCGATGAGTGAAGCCAACCGTGTTCGCAAGGTGCAGCTGAATTTCCGTGTCACGGAACGCGAAAAGCAGCTGATTGAGGATCGGATGCAGGAGATAGGCACCACCAACCGTGAAGCCTATTTGCGGAAGATCGCCATCGACGGTATGCTTGTAAAACTGGAAGTGCCGGAGCTTAAAGAGATCGTCTCATTGATGCGCCGTACCAGCAATAATATCAACCAAATTGCCCGCCGACTGAATGAAATCGGGCGTATCTATGAGGTGGACATTACCGATGTCCAGAATCAGCAAGAGCAGCTATGGGATATGCTGAACAGTCTGATCACCAAGCTCAGCGGGATCACCTAATCCGCATCCTTGCCACCATAAGCCTCAGTGTGGTATGACATTGGTGCAGGCCACATAGGAGGTGCCATAACAATAATGATGCAAGACTATATGGATATTACAGGCGATGCCTTTTCTGAAATGCGAGTTCTCATTGAAGGTGCTATCTCTCTCTACGAAGACTACACCGGCTGCCTTGGCAAACTTGCCTCTGATGCAGGATTCGAGGATGCAAGGAGTGCAATGAATGATGTGGGCGGTGCTTTGTACTCTATGCGTAAGCATATTAAGAATCTTCAGGCTGCTCATATTCAACACGTAGTCCATTCTCTT
>JAZNVK010000132.1:0-11691 GCA_045592805.1 Faecousia sp. | reverse complement strand
ACCGTGTGTCGCAGGTTCGATTCCTGCCGCCTCCTCCATGCAAAGAATTAAGGAGGAAGATTTTATGGAAGGCAAGCTGCTAATTATGTGCAATGGAAAGCTCAACGGGCGTGGCAGCGAGGTAGTGTGTGAGTGCAATCTCACTGGCACAGAAAGAGAGCGAGATCTCGTCTTTGACGTCGTATGCAGGGCGCTCCAAATCGAGATTGATGACTTAGCAAAAGCAATTCGGCGGAAATGCAACAATCTTGACTTTGACAGCGTGTCCATGGTTGAGGTTGATAGCTCTTTGGCGAAGAAGGTAATGGAACGTGAAAATGAATGATGCACAAGGTCGAGAGCCTGCATTTGATGCGGTGATCCCTGCGCCGGTGCGGCACAATGACCAACTTTGTGCCAACGCTAAACTCTTGTATGGAGAGATCAGAGCCTTGAGTACCGTGCACGGCTATTGCTGGGCATCCAATCAGTTTTTTGCGGAGCTCTACAAGGTGACTGAGAGATCTGTCGCTCGCTTTATCGCCCAGCTGGAAGACCTTGGATTCATTTCAGTCCAGATCCTCAGGGATAGCGGAGGGCATGTGAGCGGCCGTAGGATCTACATCGGAACCGGCTTTGCAGACCCTGAAGGCGACATTTTAGACCACATGACAAAAATGTCGGCCAGACTGACAAAATTGTCCGGCCAGACTGACAAAAATGTCAGTCAGTACAATAATAAGAATAATATAACTAAGAAAGTACGGGCGTGCGAGGGAAAAAGCGAAAAAGCGGATCCCATGGAGGAACTGGCCCGGTGGGCGATGGAGCGCTTTGGTGCTGAAGATCGTGAGGAGCTTCTTCCTCACTTGAAGGATTTCGTTTCTCATCGCAACCAGAAGAAAAAGCCCTTGCCTCCTGGTCGTGCGGTTACGACGCTTACTAATAAGCTCTTGCGGTACTCAGGCGGCAACGTGGCCGTGATGATTGAGATGATTGACAAGGCTATCCTCTACGGCTGGGACAGCATCTATCCTCTCAAGGAGGACGAGCTGGCGGCTATCCTTGGCCAGGGAGATCTTCCGGAAGGAGGATATGAAAAATGGGTCTGAGCAGCGAGAAGTGGCTGGATGCCCAACAGGGTGTCTTGGGCTCAGTTTTGATTGACTCAGCGACCGTACCGATGGTTCTCTCTCAGACAGACGAAAAGGATTATTCCGGAGTTAATCTTGCAGTTTTTCAGGCCATTCGTTCCTTGTTTGCGGCTGCCCAAGTCGTTGACCCTATCACGGTGGTGGATAAGCTGGGAGAAGGGTATTCCAAGTATCTCATGCAGCTTATGGAGATCACTCCCACCGCTGCCCGTGTCCAGACCTACATAGACCTCTGCAAAAAGCAATCCAGGATTTACCGCCTACAGGAGATCGGCGGCATGATGGCCGAAACGTCAGATATGGACGAGCTCCAGGAGCTTCTGGAACGGGCGGTGTCGATCAACTCCACAAGCCAGGGCATCCAATGTGTGTCAATCCATCAGGCGCTTCTGAACTTCGTGGATCGACATTCTTCCGGCAAGCCGCCTGATTTCTTCACATGGCCTATTCCAGAGATGGATCGGGAGCTGTTTGTGGAGCACGGTGACTTCGTCCTGATCGGCGGTAGACCCTCAGCCGGAAAAACGGCCTTTGCGCTCCAGACAGCGTGGCATCTGTCCCAGACACGCAAGGTTGGATTTTTTAGCCTGGAAACCGGCGAAAATAAGCTCGCCGACCGGCAGGTTGCTGCGGTTTCCGGCGTGCCGCTGAACAGCATCAAAATGAACGCAATGAATCAGCAGCACTGGGACAGCATAATTTCCCTTGATCCGGCGTTCAAGGCGAGAAAGCTTGACATTATTACACAGTCTAATATAAAGCTGCCGGAGCTGCAGGCCTTTGTTCAGGCCAAGGGTTATGACGCAATCTTTGTTGACTATCTTCAGCTCCTGAGCATCCCCGGAGTTAGCCGCTATGAGGCGGTTACTGAAATATCAATCTCCATGCACCGATTTGCTCAGACCTCTGGCTGTTGCGTCTACGGTTTGGTTCAGCTCAACCGCGGCACCAACGAAGGGAAGAAAGCTATACCGGATATGTCGTCGATCAAGGAGTCCGGCCAGTTGGAGCAGGACGCTGACGTAATCCTGATGCTTTATCTGGAGAATGAAGAGGATCCTTCCGGCGCTCGTACACTGCGGTGCGTGAAGAACAAAGAGGGAGAGCGTTTCCGCCTCGCCCTGAATTTTGACGGTAAGCATCAGAGCTTCTCCAAAATCAAGGATTACCGTCAATTTCGGAAGGATATGGCCCGCATCAACCGAGAAGTTCGAGATCAGGAACGATATGACCGAATGCAGCAAATGACGATCCTGCCCCAAAATACACAAGTACCGCAGGATTTTTTGATGGAGGAAATGACATGAAAGTAATTGCCGTGATGAACGTCAAGGGTGGCGTCGGCAAGACGATGACAGCCTGCAATATGGCCCACATCCTTGCAGATGCCTACAAGCAGCGGGTGCTACTGATCGATGCGGACCCGCAAGCCAACGCAACGACTTTTTTTGATCTGAGTGCCAAGGCCGGCGGTTTGACGGAGCTGCTGCAAGGTGCGGTAGCTTGCTATGATGAAATCGTCCAAGAGACGGAGTTCGAGCGCGTCCACCTGATCGGGTGTGACAGTAGCCTGTTTTCGGTGGATTTGGAGGCGGATAGGCTGGGTGCCCATCCCCGAAAGGCTCTGGTGGATCTGTGCGCTGCCCTCCGGGAGGATAATTCTTATGATATCGTACTGATCGACTGCCCGCCCAGTTTTACCGTGTCTGCTATTGCCGCGATGGCAGCGGCGGATAGCGTGATCGTGCCGGTCAAGCTGGATGCTTTCAGTGTGGACGGGATGGAGTTTCTTCTGGATCAGCTTGTCGCTGTCCACCGGGTCAACGGTAACGCTAAGCTGGAGGGCGTCTTAGTGACGCTGTGGCATAACTGCGAGTGCAATGTACAGGCGGAAGCGAATCTGCGTTGCCGTGGTATCCGAATTTTCGAAACTCATATCCGCAGAAGCGATAAGGCCGATGAAAGTACCTGGTATCACTCGCCAATCTGCGACTATAGCCGGTATAGTTCAACGGCAAGAGACTATCGTGACTTTGTCGCCGAGTTCGTTAAGGAAGGGGGACTCATCTGTGGCTAAGTTCAATTTGGCCGATGTGATCGCAGGGAAAGCGGTGTCCAAGTTGGACACCGAAATGGTCGAGATTGCCCTGGATCTGATTGATCCGAATGAGAAGAATTTCTTCACTGTTGAAGATGACATTACGGATCTTGCAGAGTCCATTAAGCTTAACGGTCTCCTGCAGCCTCCTGTGGTTACGCCAGCGGATAATGGCCGCTATCGTCTGATCGCTGGCCACAGACGTCATAAAGCACTGATGACTTTATGGGCCGAATGCCCCGAGAAATACAAGACAGTAATGTGCCAGCTTGTCCGACCGTCATCGCCGGAGCTGGAAGAGCTGATGCTCATCCAAACAAATACTGAGACCCGTGAGCTCGGTTATAGTGAGCGGAATAAAGCCGCAGAGAGAGCAGAAGCGATCCTGGTCGAGCTCCAAAAGCAAGGCATGGAACTTCCTGGCAAAATGCGTACCCACGTTGCAAAGCTAATCAAATCCTCTGAGAGTCAGATCGCCAGAGCGAAGTTCATCTCCAATAACTTAATCCAATCATTGCAGGGCAAAACGCAAATCAGCGATGCTGCAGCCTATGCTCTGGCTCATCTGCCGCTTGACCAACAGGAGCAGCTGCACGAGCACTACAAGTCTAATCTGTACGGTCTGTCAACCCAAAACATTAAGTCGTTCAAGGAGAATCTGGCGGCCGGTCGCGATCCGTTTTATGCGCCTCCTCCTGCACCTCGAGACTGCTACGTGCGCAATGCAAAAAAAGGCAGCTATCCACCGTGCGATCATGGTGACATTATCGAGGCAAGACAAAAGAAAAAGCTTCCTAATTGGCAAAAATGCGGATATCGATCCTGCTGCGACGCCTGCTCGTACAAATATGACTGTCCGGACGTTTGTCCGCACCTCACGAAAGCTCTTGATGAGAAACGACAGTCCGCCACCGCCATCATTGGTGCTTCTCTCAGAGCGGCACGAGAACGAGCGGGTATTGCGTTGGAAGAGGCAGCTACTGCTTCGAAGCGACAGCCAATCGATGTTGTTCGTGAGGAGACTTGCGAGCTCCACACGGCTATAGACTTAGCTGACCGTTGCCGTCAGTACGGAACCACTCCTAACGAGATCCTCGGGTTTACGAGCTCGGCGAGGTCTGCCCCGGTTGTGCCTTCCTGGATTGCTGCAGAACAGACCGGCGATCTGCCTGACGGCTACTATGTCGTCCTCTATGAGTATGAGGATACTATTACAGGCGAATCTGGCCTGCCGTTGGTTAATCATCGCTATGCTGTTCGTCGCAACGGCAAGTGGTTTTCTCTTCTTGCTAAGCAGCCGCTATTCTTTACCCAGGAAAGACTGATTGCTGTTGCTCCCTCACTGGCAGCGCCAGATGGATATACTTTCTTCCTGGCAACTCGGGAGGAAGTCGATGGCTAAGAAGCAGAGACGTAAGGTTGTGATCGCAGGTCAATACCTGCGATCCATCCAATACTCAATGCACACTGACCCTGATGTGCGCCGGACAAGACAGCCAAAGACACAGATCTCGTCCGTTGCCCAGGAGGCGATAAACCTTCGATACAGCTGGCAGAAGCTCAAGGCGGTCATTGCCGCCAACTTCGGAATGAATGATCTTGTGATTTCCCTATCTTACTCCGATGAAGCCCTGCCGAAGACGAGAGCAGAAGCGGAACGGCGGCTTAAATCGTTTATTCGTCGATTGCGCTCCGAGCGCCGAGCTTGCTCCATGGATCTGCCCTATCTCTATGTCACAGAGATGGGGCACAGCTCCGGGCGCCTCCACCATCATTTCATCACAACGGCTACCGGTAAGGACTTTGAACAGATCCGCCGCCTCTGGAGTAAGAACGGTTCAGATGTCGACTTCTTGCCGATATGGACGAAAGGCTATGACGGCTGGGCTCAGTACCTTAGTAAGGAGTCTCGTGAATATGGCCGCCGTTACGTCGGTGAGAGAATGTGGCGGTCATCTATGGGCCTTAATAAACCGGAAACTTTCTCCGGATGGGTAGATAAAGGCGTTCGTCTTGACGATCTGCCAGAAGGAACTGTTGTCCTCGATCGACAGCAGAGAACAAATGGATACGGCCAATTTGAATATATTGAGGCCCTTTTGCCGGCCTCGACAGATCTGTCAGCCCTTGAGCTGATTTCTGGCTTGGGGTAATGTTTATTATCTGGATAAATTAAAGAAAAGGAGTTGAAAAGTATTGCAAACGGAGACGAGTTGTGGTAAAATTAGAATCAGAGATGGATATCTGCTCTGTCCGATCTGCCAGCGGCAAAAGGTGCTGCGGATCTTGCCGGAGACGTCCGGCAGCCAGATCCCTGTGTGGTGCAAGAACTGCCGCAAGGAGAGCATCGTAGATATCCCCAAGAGCCTGAGCCTGAGCCAACGAGCCTGAGCCGATCCACCGAAGGGTGCGATCAGTTCAGGCTTTTTTGTTTTTCTCGGAGGTGAGATGATGTCTCAGAAACCGCTGCGCTTATGCGCTCATGCCGGATGTGGCGTTCTGACACGGAATGGCTACTGCGACAGACACAGGCCGAGGGATCGGGCTCGTCGCAGCGCTGAGGCGGCTGCCTGGCATTCCTGGTACCGCCTGCCAATCTTCCGTGACCAGCTGCGTCCGGAGCAGCTGCTGCGGGAGCCGTTCTGCAGAGACTGTGCCAGGCGAGGCCTGCGAGTGAGGGCAACGGATGTAGATCATATCCGACCGCACCGAGGAACCTGGGCGCTCTTCGTCGACCCTGGTAACCTGCAGTCGTTGTGCCACAGCTGCCACAGCCGAAAGACGGCCGCAGAAATGCGTGAAAATGCGCTGAAAAAACGGGGCTAACTTGACGACCAACCATCGCCTGCCTGCCCGGGTGCTTGCCTACCTGCGTGCGCAAGCGCACAGGCCCTACGGGCCGACCCCACCCCCACCCCTAAAAAGTTTTGGGGGCGGTTCTAAAATACCGCGGCTGGCCTCGGATGCGAAAAAAATTCCCCTATCGGGATTTTCGGGCAGAGGCCCGGAGAGAGGAGGGAGCTTGTGAGCTCTGCTGTTATGGCTTCCGGTGCAATGGCCAAGCACCGGACACAAGACGAGATCGAGGCCAGGGAAGCGGCGGAAGCTGCGCTGAAGCGGGAACGGCCGGTGAATCTGAGTAAGCCGAAGAGCTTGAGCGGAGCTGCGGCGACCTACTGGAGGATGATCGTTGCCAGGACGGAAGATGTCGAGCTGCTGGATGATCTGGATCGGGAAGCGCTGGGAATCTACTGCCAGATGCTGGCTCGGCGAGATAGGCTTAATCGGCTTCTGGATAAGCTCCTGGCGGCGGCCTGTAAGGCCGATGCGGATCGCCAGGATGCGGAGGCTTCAGGTAAGCTGGACGTGCTGATTAAGCAAATTGGCAGTTTGGAGAAGACGATTATGGCTTATGCTGACAAGTTGGGATTTACTCCGCAGAGTCGGATCCGGCTGGCACAACGGCGAGCAGCTGCGGCGGCTGAGGACGAGAATGCTGATTTCTTCGGTGATGGCCTATGACCGGGAATGATGTGATTTTTACTCCCGTCTTTCGGAATACTGCATATCTGCATCATGTGTGCTCGGAATGTGGGTATAAGCTTAAGCTTCGCCGAATCTTTGAGAACGGCCCTTACTTTGAGTCTCCGAAAGATGTACGCTTCTGCCCATACTGTGGTCAACCTGTCGCCCGGTTCAGCGACAAGGCAATCTTCGAAGTCGCACTTGATACTTCACCATTTATGCCGTTTTATGAAATTCTTCGGGAAAGTGAGGAACGTGCTCGATGGCTGTTCTGGTGCTGCCTTGCAGACGACGAACGGAAATCTGTCACAGATCTGATCCCGTTCATGTCCTCTCATGGCAACAGGGATGCGGCTGGATTTGTGGGAGATATCGCTCGACATAGGCCGAGTACTGCCGAATGTAAAAAGTTGCGGCATCGTTTTGGAAGCGGTGGTGCGCCGTGAACTATCCGAACGGAAAACATCATCCGGCGGCGGCATATGCGAAGCAGGTGGTTCGGGGGAGGTTGCGAGAGCAGTGCTGCCCTATGGAGATCGCTGCTTGTGAGCGGCATCTGAGGGATCTGGATCGGCAGGGGACGGAGGAGTTTCCGTATGTGTTCGATTGCACCAGGGCGGATCGGATCTACAAAGCCTTTGCCTTGGCTCGGCATTGCCGAGGCGTGCTGCAGGGGCAGCCTATTGAGCTGGAGCCCTGGCAGAAGTTTGACCTTGGCGTCCTGTACGGCTGGGTACATAAAGACACCGGGTACCGGCGGTTTAACCGCTCGCTGAATAAGCGCTCCCGTGGTACCGCTAAGACTACGGAAAATGCCGTAAAGGGCATCTTCCACATGACGGCGGATTGTTATTATCCGCCGTACCATCCTGAGCTGGCGGCCTTCGAAGCTGCGCCGGAGGTTGAGTTTGTCGCCGTGGACGGCACCCAGGCACGGCGAGCGCTGAACGATGCCAAAGCCATCGCTGCTGCATCTCCTGCCTATGCGAAGCGCCTGGTGATCCCACGGAGTAATCCTGCCGTCAACAGGCAGCGAGGCGGACATATGCGTGCTTTGTCTGCTGAGACAAAGAATAAGGATGGCCTGTCACCGTCTTACTATTGCGTGGATGAGTATGAGGCTCATCCAAGGTCGACCTTGTATGATCTGGGTCTGAACAGCTTTGGCAAAAGGGCACAGCCTCTTCTGGACTGCATCATGACTGCCGGCGATAATGCCGACAACATGCCTGCACATCGGGAGGAGGAATATGCCCGGCGGATCCTCCTGGGTGAGGTCGTGGATGAGCGGTATTTCGCCATCCTCCGTGAGGTGCCGGAGGGCTATGATCCTCACGATGAGAAGCTGTGGTGCTGGGCGAACCCTATGCTGCGCAGTGGCTCGGAGTACGGCAAGATCCTGATGGATCAGATCCGATCGGAGTATAATGCTGCATATGTCAGCGGCGATGCTGACAAGATCCGCTCGTTTCTGTCCCGGCGCCTTTGCCGGTGGCAGACGGCCAGCGTGGCCAGCTACCTGACTGAGCCTCAGCGGGAGGCTGCTGTGAGGGCGCAGGTGTCCTCTGAGGAATTTACGGCGCTGGTTCGTGACTTGGACGCCTGGCCGGGGTTTGACCTGGGCAAGCGGATCGACCTGACCGGGACGGCGATGGTGATCCCGTTGCCGGATGGGAGATATGCGATTACCGTGCACGGGTTCATGCCTGAAGAAGGCGTGACTCGACATGAACATACTGACCGTGTGGCGTACCGGGAGTGGATCAAGCTCGGCTGCGTGACGCAGACACAGGGCGCTGTGACCGATAATCACTATGCCTACGACTGGATCTGTGACCAGGAAAAACGGCGGAAATTACGTCTTGTGAATCTGGGCTATGATGGCCACAATGCGGTGGATCTGGCCAATGACATCAATGCCGATCGGAAAAACGGTGACTTCTGCGTCGAAGTGCGGCAGACCTGTGCCGGTCAGACATTGGCGGTGAAGTCCTTTCGAGAGCTGCTGATGCAGGGACGGTTGGTCTTCGAGAAATCCCCGCTGCTGATGTGGTGTCTACGTAACGCAGCGGTGCACGAGAATTATTATGGCGACATAAAACTGTCTAAGAAGCACAAGGATGATTCAGAACGAATTGACCCCTTGGCGGCGGCTATGAATGCGCTTAGTCTTGCGCTGCTCCGGGAGGAGAAGCCGGATCTGAGGAAGGCCGGTGCTTCTGCATCGTACAGTATGTGAATATTTCAAGCGCCTGCGCCAGTGAGCCTGAGCCGATTACCTGTGATGGGTGGTCGGCTCTTTTGTTTATCGGTGTCCAAGTTGGACACCGTGCAGATCAGAGGTGTACCGTGAGCGTTTTTGTGAGAGTTTTGGGTGTAATTGTCTTCCTGATCCTGGCGGCTGGAGCCTTTGCGACCGGCGTGGTGTTGGGGGAAATTCTCGTCGAGGAGGACGTAATGTGAAAATCGTTGAAATTGTTTCGGATGCACTGATCGTGCTTGGTGCGGCGGTTGTTGCTGCCGGCATCTGGATGGCATGCCCTGTGGCCGGCATCGTGACCGCCGGAGTTGAGCTGGTAGCTCTGGGCGTGCTTGTTGGACGTGCCGCCGGTCGGTGAGAAGTGTTACAAGGCCGCAAGCGGCTTTGCAATGACAGAACAAGGTGAGGAGTGTTGCTATTGATTGTGAAAGGCTTTGCACCCAGGGCAAAGACGGCCCAGATATCCGGATCTCCCTCGGTGCTGACATTGGACGATCCCAGAGGCTGGCTGCTGGGTGCAGACGGATTGGCCTCCCCGGAAGAGGCGCAGAAGATCTCCGCCGTCTATGGAGCGGTACAGTACATCTGTGATTTTATCGCCCCATTGCCGGTTTATGTGTTCAATCGGAACACGCGGGAGAGGGTGGATCATCGCTTGGCAAAGGTGCTTGCTGTGCGTCCCAATCCATTCCAGACGCCCACCGACTACAAACGGTTCATGACAAGATCCTTGCTCTTCCGCGGAAATGCATACGCCTATATCCATCGGGATCCCCGTACGGGTCACGTCGTGGAGACGATTCCGCTTCTGGCAGATCATATGCGTCTCGACCTGATCGACGGGAAGCTGTGGTACTTCTACACCCATCCTACCACCGGGAAGATCTGGCAGCTGTATCCTTTGCAGGTGGTCCACTATAAGGGCGATTCGGACGATGGCTATACCGGACTCTCGGTGCTGCATTATGCCAGAAAAACACTGCAGAGAGCTTCTGCGGCGGATCGGTACGAACAGGCGGTCTACCTGAATAACTCTCGGCCCGGGGGCGTTTTGGAGACGGACTCTGACCTTGGAGGCTTCTCCGAGGTGGACGATCCTCAGAATCCCGGAGCAAAACTCACGGTGAAAGAAAATGTTCGCCGAGCTTGGGAACGGGTGCATGGAGGCAGCGAGAATGCCTTCCGCACGGCGATTTTGGACAATGGTTTGAAGTACAAACCCATCACCATCACCGCTTACGACGAATCCTTCGTCCAGGCGAAGGATGTCAGCATTGCAGATATTGCACGATTCTTTGGTGTGCCTCTGCATGCACTGATGACCGGCAAGCAGAGCTTCCAGTCCAACGAGCAAAACTCTCTGGAGTTTGCACAAGGCCGAGGCATGGCGCTGATTAAGTCCATGGAGGAGGAAGACTCCTACAAGTTGTTGCTGGACGATGAGCTTGCGAACAGCCATTGGATTAAGCGGAACATGGACGCCAGACTCCGTGGCGACACCGCCTCCCGAGCTAATTATTACCGCACGATGCACGATATCGGCGGGTATTCCGTCAACGACATTATGGAGCTGGAAGACCGGCCGGATGTGCCCGGTGGCGATGTGCGCATGGCTCGTCTCGACAGTGTACCGCTGGAACGCTTCGAGGAGCTGTCCGTGGAGAGATATATGACCGATAAGGAGGTCGAACGATGAACTTTCGCATCAATAAATCGGCACAGACCGCAAAAGCGGCTGTAGCCGATCAGGATTATCAGCTGATCAATCAGCTGGCTCGGGTGGAGCTGAAACCGGAGGACGTTTATGTGTTTTCTGTCCGGGCTTGTGACAACCAGGTGGATCGGGATGACGAGCGATTTACTGAGCAGTGTTTAGCTCAGCTTGTCCCTATGTTCAAGGGCAAGCCTGTCCTGTTTGATCATTGGTGGTCGGCATCAAAGCAGACTGCCAGAATCTTCGACACTGCCCTGGCTAAAGAAGGCGATGTAAGCTATCTACAGGCAAAGTGCTACATGCTCCGTGCCGGTAATGATAGCCTGATCTCCGCCATTGACGGAGGCATTATCCGGGAAGTCAGTGTCGGATGTTCCATCGGAAAGGCTACGTGCTCTGTCTGTGGCGAGCTGTACTACGCTTGCGATCACCGTCGCGGCCAGGAATATGACGGCACGCGCTGCGTGGTAGAACTGAGCGAGCCCAAGGATGCCTACGAGCTGAGCTTCGTGGCGGTACCGGCTCAGCGTGAGGCCGGGGTAGAAAAGGGTGCCAAAAATGATGCGCCCGCAATGACGATCGAGGAGACCAAGCGAGCCTATGCTCTGCTGGAGCTCGAAAATAAACGATTTGGAGGTTAAAAATGTTTAAGAAGCTTTTGGCGCTGAAAGAACAGCGCAATCAGGCTCTGGCAAAGGCCAAGGAAGCCCTGCTGGCCGGTGAGGCCGATGCCCACACCGATGCCATGAGCAAGATCGATGATCTGAACAAGCAGATCGAAAATGTCAGCAAGCTGCTCGATGAGGAGCGCCGCACTTTCAGCCACGGTGCCGTCGATGCCGCTGTCCCCGGCACCGCTCCCGGCACCGAATGTTCCGATCCTTCTGAGGTAACCCGTGCTGAGGAGCTCCGCAAGATGTTGAGCTCCGACTCCTACAAGCGTTCCTTCTTCAAGGCTTTG
>JAZNVK010000131.1:0-8533 GCA_045592805.1 Faecousia sp. | reverse complement strand
AAAACCTCTTGATTTTTCGCAAAACAGGGGATATAATACAGGTAATCTATTGTATACTTTACAAAAGACTGGGGAATTTTCCCCGGTCTTTCTTGTTGGAAAGGGAAGATTTTATGAAAATTACCGATCAGGTCTGGCAGTTTGCCGAGCCGGTAGTCCGGGAAAAAGGCTGCTCTCTGTGGGACGTGGAATACGTCCGGGAAGGCGGCGAATGGTTCCTGCGGCTGTATATCGACAAGGTCGGCGGCGTGGACATTACCGACTGCGAAGCCGTATCCCGGGCGGTGGATCCCATTCTGGACGAAAAGGACCCCATCCCTGAAAGTTACCATTTTGAAGTCTGTTCTGCCGGACTGGAGCGCGCCCTGAAGCGGCCCTCCGATTTTGCGCAGTTCATGGGCGAGAAGGTGCTGGTGAAACTCTATCGCCCCAGAAACGGTGCCAAGGAACTCAAAGGCACTTTGGCCGGTTATGACAATGGCAATGTGACCATCGATCAGGCCGGAACATTGATCACGTTGGAAAAACAGGAAGTCGCCCTTGTGCGGCTGTATGTGGAATTTTAAGGAGGAGATTGGAAAAAATGAATGCAGAAATCTTTGCCGCCCTTGCCCAACTGGAAAAAGAACGGGGCATCCCCCAGGCATACATGATCGAGAAGATCACCCAGGCACTGGTTGCCGCTTATAAGAAGGACAACGACGGCTATACGGATAATGTTTTTGTAGATCTGGTAGACGGCAAAATGCAGATGTACGTCCAGAAGGAAGTGGTGGAGGAAGTCCTTTCTCCCGCAACTGAGATCTCTCTGGATGCTGCACGGAAACTGACTGCCGGCGCCGAACTGGGCGATCTGGTCAATGTGGACGTGGAGACCAAGGCCTTTGGCCGTATCGCCGCCCAGACCGCCAAGCAGGTCATCATTCAGGGCATCCGGGAGGCCGAACGTGGCATGGTCTTTGAGAGTTTCTCCTCCAGAGAGCATGAGATCCTCACCGGCACCGTCCTTCGTATCGAGCCGGAAACGGGCAACATCACCGTCCGCATTGGCACCGGCAACGACAAGACCGATGCTTTCCTGGCGGCCTCCGAGCAGGTTCGCAGCGAGCATTATAAAGAAGGCGATCTGATCCGCGTCTATGTAGTGGAAGTCCGCCGCTCCAACCGCGGCCCTCAGGTCATCGTGTCCCGCACCCATCCGGGTCTGGTCAAGCGGCTGTTCGAACTGAACGTGCCCGAGATCGAAAACGGCGAAGTGGAAGTCAAGTCCATTGCCCGTGAACCCGGTTCCCGTACCAAGATCGCTGTCTGGCCCACGGAAGAAAACATCGATGCCGTCGGTTCCTGCGTCGGCCCCAGAGGCGGCCGTGTAGGCGCGGTGGTGGATGAACTCCGCGGCGAAAAGATGGATATCGTGGTCTGGTCCGAGGATGCCGAGCAGTTTGTGGCATCTGCATTGTCCCCTGCCGAAGTGGTGTCCGTTACCGTGCTGCCCGGCATGACCAAGGCCTGCCGTGTCATCGTTCCCGATGACCAGTTGTCCCTTGCCATCGGCAAGGAAGGTCAGAACGCCCGTCTGGCTGCCCGCCTGACCGGCTATAAGATCGATATCAAGCCTGCTTCTCAGGCCGACGAACTGCCGGAAGAAGCAGTTTCCGAAGAGGAATAACATATCCGCAGGAGGTGCCCTATGCAGCAGAAGAAAATTCCCATGCGTCAGTGTCTTGGCTGCCGGGAGATGAAGCCGAAAAAAGAACTCATCCGGGTGGTCAAATCGCCGGAAGGCGAGATTTCTCTGGATTTCCGGGGAAAAGCACCGGGACGGGGCGCCTATCTGTGCCCGGATCCTGCCTGCCTGAAACGGGCCATCAAATCCAAGGCCCTGGAGCGCGGATTTGAGACCCAGATCCCTCAGGAGATCTACGACGGGCTGGTTTCCGCCATGGAGGAGGGCGATCATGGATAACAAACAGCGCGCCCTCAATTATCTGGGGCTTGCCCGCAGAGGCGGCAACATTGCCATTGGCGAAGAACCGGTGGGGATCGCCTGCCGGAGCGGTCACGGAAGACTGCTGCTGCTGGCCTGCGATGCCGCAGACAATACGGTCCGCCGCGCCCGGTCCTTTGCATCCGGCGGAAAGCCCCCGGTGCTCCGGGTGCCTTTCACCAAAGAGGATCTGGGCAACGCCATGGGCGTCAACGCCTGTGCCATGGCGGCCTTTACGGATGTGGCTCTGGCTCTGGCCTTTGTAAAGGCCCTGGAGGAGCCGGAACGCTCCGGCGAACTGATGGAAACCCTGGAACATCAGGTTGAAAGAGTTCTCAAGCGGCGAAAAGAGCAGAAAGCCCACGAAAAGAATAAAAAATTCGGGAAAAAATAAAAATCGGAAAGTTCCCTGATCCGTATGATACGGAGGAAGGCGTAGCCCGATTTGTTCGATACCCATTCATGGAGGTGGCTATATTGAGTTTGATCAAATACCGCATCAGCGACATGGCCAAGGATTTCGGTGTTCCCACCAAGGAGATCACCGCACTTGTAGCCGAATTTTATGAAAAACCCAAGAGCGGTCAGCAGGTCCTCACGGAGGAACAGCTGAACAAGCTCTTCGATGTCATGACCCAGCGCAATCAGATCGAGAGCATCGAGCAGGTCTTTGCCGTGACACCTGCCCCCAAGGCAGAAGCGCCCAAGGCTGCAGTGCCTGCAGAAGAAGCAAAGCCCGCAGCCCCCAAGGCTGAGACAAAGACTGAAGCGTCCAAGGCAGCCGAGCCCAAGGCAGAGCCCAAGCCCGAAAAACCCAAGGAGCCGGAGCGGAAGCGGGAGCGCCGTGTCATCGACACCAGCGCCGTTACCGTCAATGCCGACCGTATTGACGACCGTGTGGATGTCCTGGTCTCCGAGCGCGCCCAGAACTTCTCCGGCGGCAAGCAGAAGATCGGCAACAAGAACAAGCAGCAGCAGCGCAACAAGTTTGCCAGCAACAAGCGCCGCAACGAAGAGCAGGAGAAGATGCGCCGCCTGCAGCTGGAAGTCGCCAAAAAGGCACCGCTCACCGTCAAGATCGGCGATGAGATCACCGTTGGCGAGCTGGCTTCCCGCATGAAGAAGACTGCCGCCGAGATCATCAAGTATTTGCTGGTCAATCTGGGAGTTATGGCCTCTGTCAACCAGACCATCGACTTTGAGACTGCCGAACTGGTGGCTACCGAATTGGGCTGCAAGGTGGAGAAGGAAATCGTCGTCACCATCGAGGAGCGCCTCATTGACGATGACGAGGACTCCGCAGATGAACTGGAGACCAGAAGTCCCATCGTCGTTGTCATGGGTCACGTTGACCATGGTAAGACCAGCCTTCTGGATGCTGTCCGTAAGACCAATGTGGTCTCCGGCGAAGCCGGCGGCATTACCCAGCACATCGGCGCCTATACTGTCCAGATCAATGGCAACCCCATGACCTTCCTGGACACCCCCGGTCACGCTGCCTTTACCTCCATGCGTGCCCGTGGCGCTATGTGTACCGACATCGCCATTCTGGTGGTTGCTGCCGATGACGGCATCATGCCCCAGACCATCGAGGCCATTAACCATGCCCGTGCTGCCGAGATCCCCATCATCGTTGCCGTCAACAAGATGGATAAGCCCGGCGCCAACCCCGACCGCATTCTGACGCAGCTCACCGAGCATGAGCTGGTTCCCTCCGAATGGGGCGGCGATACGGAAGTCTGCCGCATCTCTGCCAAGACCGGCATGGGCATCGACGACCTGCTGGAGACCGTCATTATGACCGCCGAGCTCTCCGAGCTGAAGGCCAACCCCAACCGTGCCGCCAAGGGTACGGTCATCGAGGCCCGTCTGGATAAGAACCGTGGCCCCATTGCCACCCTGCTGGTGCAGAACGGCACCCTCCACAAGGGCGATCTGATCATTGCCGGTACTGCCGTAGGCCGTGTCCGTGTCATGACCGACGACAAGGGCAGAGCCATTACGGAAGCCGGTCCCTCCATCCCCGTGGAGATCACCGGTCTTGCCGAAACTCCCTCTCCCGGCGATGAGTTCAACGCCGTTGCCGACGAGCGTATGGCACGTCAGCTGGTGGAGCAGCGCAAGCAGGCCGAGAAGGACGCTCTTGCCAAGCTCAACAACAAGGTCACTCTGGATAACCTCTTTGCCAAGATGCAGGAGGGCGAGATGAAGGAGCTGAACCTGATCGTCAAGGCCGACGTCCAGGGCCCTGCCGAGGCCATCAAGGCCAACCTGGAGAAGATCAGCAACGACGAGGTCCGTGTCCGTGTGATCCATGCCGCCGTCGGCGCTATCAACGAGTCCGATATCCTGCTGGCCTCCACCGCCAATGCCATTATCGTTGGCTTCAATGTCCGTCCCGATGCCGCAGCCGCCGCCTCTGCCCAGCGCAGCAAGGTGGATATGCGGATGTACCGTGTGATCTACGATGCCATCGAGGAGATCGAGACCGCCATGAAGGGTATGCTGGCACCCAAGTTCCGTGAGGCTATCCTGGGTCACGCCGAGGTGCGTATGACCTATAAGGTCTCTGCCATCGGCACCATCGCCGGCTGCTACGTCAAGGACGGCAAGGTCACCCGTGATGCCCAGGTTCGTGTGCTCCGTGACAACATCGTCATCTACGAGGGCAACGTGGGTTCCCTGCAGAGATTTAAGGACTCCGTGAAGGAGGTCGCCTCCAACTACGAGTGCGGCATGTCCATCGAGAAGTTCAACGACATCAAGGAAGGCGACATCTTCGAGTGCTTCGTCATGGAGGAGATCCCCAGATAAGGGTGAATAATGAATGACGAATGGTGAATAATGGAGGTATCGGCTCCGCCGATTTATTAAAAATCTATGCGCAAAGCGCATACCTCAGCGATTCACGATTCACTATTAGCTATTAACCAAAAAGGGCAGGGGCGCTTGCCTCTGCCCTTTTTCTCAAGAAGGAGGAATACCAATGGCATCCAACCGAATTGGACGCATCAACGAAGAGATCCAGCGGGAGCTTTCGGAGCTGCTGCGTGAGGTCAAGGACCCCCGTGTCCACAAGACCCTGCTGTCTCTGACCCGTGTGGAGACCACCCCCGACCTGCGCTACTGCAAGGTCTATGTGTCCCTGCTGGATAAGGAATATACCAAAGAGACCCTGGCCGGGCTGAAATCCTGCAGCGGCTACCTGCGCCGGGAGCTGGGCAGAAGCCTGAACCTGCGCTACACCCCGGAGCTGCAGTGGCAGGCCGATGACTCCATCACCCACGGCGCCCACATTCTGGATATCCTCTCCAAGCTGGATATCCCGGAGGATGACGATGAAGCATCGGAGTCTGTCTGAGATCGCCCTCTGGCTGCGGGAGCGGGATGACTTTACCATCCTGACCCACCGCCGTCCCGATGGGGATACCATCGGCTGCGCCGCTGCCCTGTGCCGTGGTCTGCGGCAGCTGGGCAAAACCGCCTCCATTCTGGAAAATCCCCAGTTTACGGAGAAATACCGTCCCTATCTCCAAGGGCTGACTGCACAGCAGCTGAGCGGCCATATCCTCAGCGTGGATGTGGCGTCGGAAACCATGTTCCTTCTGGGCTACGAGGGGCAGCCCATCGAGCTGCTCATCGACCACCACGGCAGCAACACCGGCTTTGCCGCTGAGGGCTATGTGGATGCCTCTGCCGCCGCCTGCGGCGAGATCATCCTGGAGCTGCTGCAGCTGCTGGGCGTATCCCCCGATGCCAAAATCGCTGAGGCCATCTATCTGGCGGTCTCCACCGATACGGGCTGCTTCCGCTACAGCAACGTCACCGCCAACACCCTCCGTACCGCCGCCATCTGCAAGGATTGGGGTGCGGATACCTTCTCCATTAACCGCGTCATGTTCATGACCAAGCGCATGGCAAGGCTGCAGTTAGAAGCGCAGCTGACCCAAAATACGGAATTTTTCGCCAAAGGAAAGGTGGCCATCAGTGCCATTACAGACCGGATGCGCCGGGATCTGGGCATCACCGAGGATGACATCGACGATATTTCCGGCTTCTGCCGTGAAATTGCCGGTGTGGAGATCGGCGTGATGCGGCGCCGTGAGCCTGAGGGAGCAAAACTCTCCGTCCGTACCTCTCCCAACTCCGATGCCTGCGCCATCTGCGCCCTTCTGGGGGGCGGCGGTCACAGGGCAGCTGCCGGTGCCACGGTGAAAGGCACTTTAGAGGAGGCCAAGGCCGCTGTGCTGAAGGCCATCGAGCGCTGCGGGGTGACGCTGTAATGGCAAACGGCATTTTGATCGTAGACAAGCCTGTGGATTGGACCAGCCAGGACGTAGTCAGCAAGCTCCGTGGGGTGTTCCACGAGCGCCGTGCCGGTCACGGAGGCACCTTGGACCCCATGGCAACGGGGGTGCTGCCCCTGTTTTTCGGCAGAGCCACCCGGGCAGTGGAGTTCTTTGAACACGCCGATAAAACCTATGTGGCAGGGCTGCGCCTGGGCATGGTCACCGACACCCAGGATACCACGGGCAATCTTTTAGAGGAAACCCCCTGTGCCATCAGCCGTGAGGAGCTGGAGGCTGCCCTATCCCACTTCGTGGGGGAGATTGAGCAGATCCCACCCATGTACTCCGCCATTAAGGTGGGTGGCAGGAAGCTCTATGAGCTTGCCCGCAAGGGGCAAGAGGTGGAGCGGAAGGCACGGAGCATCACGATTTTCTCCCTGAAGCTGCTGGCTTTTGAGGACTGCGAGGCCACCCTGGAGATCCACTGCTCCAAGGGAACTTACGTCCGCACCCTTTGCCACGACATCGGCGCCTTTTTGGGTTGCGGCGGCTGTATGTCTGCCCTGCGACGGGTACAGGCCGGAGCCTATACCGCAGAACAGAGCCATACCATGGAGGAACTGCTCTCCTGCGAGACGCCGGAAGCCCTTCTGCTGCCGGTGGACAGCCTGTTTCTAAGCTATCCTGACCTGACCCTGACGGCAGCGCAGGAAAAATGTATCCGCAACGGCGCCGGCTTCACCCTCTACGGCAAGGCCGAGGGGAAATACCGCCTCTACAGCCGTACCGGGGAGTTCTTAGCCCTGGCAGAACAAAAAGGCGAAAAGCTGCAGCCCATCAAGAGCTTTTTTGAAGTTTGAGTTCACGCTAAAAGGAAATTTATATTTGGTGAATAACGAATGGTGAATAGTGAATAATGGAGGTATCGGCTCCGCCGATTTATTTAAAATCAATGCGCAAAGCGCATACCTTCGCCATTCACCATTCACTATTCATTATTCACCACTCCAACGCTAAATTTTCGTTTATCGGTGCATTATTTAGAGGAATCATTTATGAAAAACTGTGTAATCGCCCTGGGATTTTTTGACGGGGTGCATTTGGGGCATGGGGGACTGCTGCGCATGGCACGGCAGCGTGCCGATGAACAGGGCCTGCAGGCGGCCTGCCTGACCTTTGACCGCCATCCGGCGGCTGTTTTACGTGGTGCGTCGCCTCTGCTGCTGAACACGGCAGCGGAGCGCAAGCAGCTGATGCAGCGCCTTTACGGCATAGACCGGGTGCTGATCCTGCCCTTTGACGAAAAAATGCGTGCCCTCTCCTGGGAGGACTTCGCCCAACAAATTCGCCGGGACTTCGGTGCCGCCCATATCATCTGCGGTCACGACTTCCGCTTTGGCAGAAACGGCGAGGGCAACCCCCAAAAGCTGGCAGAATTCTGCCAAAAAGAGGGTCTGGGCTTTGATTGCATCGACCGCATTGCGCTGGAGGGCGTTACGGTCTCCTCCACCCACATCCGCTCCCTCCTGTTGGAGGGGCAGACCGCTGCGGCGGTGCGCTTTCTGGGTCACGGCCATCTGCTCACCGGAAAAGTTGTAGACGGGAGAAAGGTGGGCAGAACCTTAGGCGTGCCGACGGCCAATTTGCAGCATAGCGAAGGCATTCTGCTGCCCAGAAACGGCGTCTATGCCGCCCGCGCCCTGGTGGAGGGGAAGGTCTATGCCGCCGTGGTGAACATCGGCTGCCGCCCCACCTTCGGCGGCGAGAATATCACCGTAGAGCCCTGGCTGCTGGACTACAACGGTGATCTCTACGGACAGGAGCTGCAGCTGTGGCTCTATGACTACCTGCGCCCCGAGCGGAAATTCGGCACGACCATGGAGCTGAAGGCGGAGATCTTACGAAATGCCGACCAGACCCGGGATATCCTGCGAGCCTTACCTGAAGAAAAATGGTAAGATCATAAGAAATCGGATCGGAGTAAATGCTCCGATCCGATTTTTGTCTGTGCCACAAAACCACCGTCAAATAGATGTTTGTCGAACAGTTCGCCGTAGCCAAAGCCACCCGTATCGGGAGAAATTTCAGGCTATGAGTAAGGTATCAAATTACGAACTGTCATTGCGAGGCCACCTGTGGCCGTGGCAATCCGCATCCTTAAAAACTACCGTTTTTACACTAAATTCCCATATAATCGAAACATTTTTGGAACGGATTGCCACGTCGGGCTTACGCCCTCCTCGCAATGACATGGCTT
>JAZNVK010000130.1:0-5757 GCA_045592805.1 Faecousia sp. | reverse complement strand
TCACCCCCGTGTTCTGCGGCTGCGCCATGAACGGCCTGGGCACCACCCTGCTGCTGGAGAACCTGAAGAAGTTCGCTCCCTCCCCCCTGGAAGGCAAGCCCATGATCACCGTGGACGAGGACGGCAACGAGTCTGAGCTGGCTCTTGTTCCCACCGGCAGCCCCATGGCATTCGTGTTCAACACCATGGCTGACCAGTACGGCAAGAACTCCTACTTCAAGGTCATCAGCGGTGACATCGAGGACACCATGACTGTCGTTAACGCCCGTACCGGCGACAACGAGAAGCTGGGCAACACCTTCTTCCCCAAGGGCAAGGAAAACACCAAGACCAACAAGGTCTGCTGCGGTGATATCGGCGTATTCACCAAGCTGGCTTCCGTGAAGACCGGCGATACCCTGGGTCTGGCCGGCAAGGTCGCTACCGTTAAGGGCATGGAGTATGCAGAGCCCTGCTACCGTATGGCTATCTATGCCAAGGCGAAGGGTCAGGAAGACAAGGTCGCTGCCGGCCTGGTCAAGCTGAACGAGGAAGACGCTTCCTTCACCTATGGCAACGATCCCGAAACCAAGGAAATGATCATCGCCGGTGTCTGCGATATGCACCTGAGCGTGATTATCTCCAAGCTGCTGAGCAAGTACAAGGTCGAGGCTGAGCTCCGTCCCGCAAAGATCGCTTACCGTGAGACCATCAAGAAGCGCCACGAGCAGCACGGCCGTCATAAGAAGCAGTCCGGTGGCCATGGCCAGTTCGGTGACGTTCATATCCGCTTCGAGCCCCAGACCGAGTCCGAAGACATGATCTTCGCTGACGAGACCGTGGGCGGCTGCGTGCCCAAGAACTTCATCCCCTCCGTTGAGAAGGGTCTGCGTAACTGCATCGGCAAGGGCGTTCTGGCAGGTTACCCCGTTGTGTTCCTGAAGGCTACCCTGTTCTTCGGCTCCTACCATGCCGTTGACTCCTCCGATATGGCATTCCAGACCGCAGCCGGCATCGCCTACAAGGAAGGTCTGCCCAATGCTGCTCCCACCCTGCTGGAGCCCATCGGTGAGCTGAAGGTCTATGTCCCCGATGCAAACATGGGCGACACCATCGGCGACCTGAACAAGCGTCGTGGCCGTGTCATGGGCATGAACCCCGATCCCAGCAACCGTGGCTGGCAGATCGTTGAGGCCGAAGTTCCCGTAGGCGAAATGGTCACCTACGCCATCGACCTCCGTGCTATGACCCAGGGTCGTGGCTCCTATAGCCTCAAGTTCATCCGCTACGAGGAAGTTCCTCAGATGAACCAGGCCAAGATCATCGAAGAGGCCAAGAAGGCAGAGGAAGAATAATTCCAAAGATAATTTATACGGGCAGCCCAAGCGGCTGCCCGTATTTTTTAGGAGGCGAGGATTTGAAAGTCCCAATGCAATTCACCGATCCCGATTACAATCCCTACGCCAAGTGGCGAACGAAATACCTGCTGCCCCTTTATCTGGGCGTGACTGCGGTTCTGCTGGGCGGCTTTATCCTTGCGGCGCTGCCCGATGATCAGCCGGGTGTTTTCGGCATTATCTGCCTGATCCTCTGGGTTATCGCCACGGTGGCTGTTTTGGTGGCTGTTCCCTTCTGCAGAAAAAAGGAGATCCCCTGGGAACTCAGGCAATATGACTTTGATTGGCAGCGCTGCCCCGAGGAGAAGGTTTATTTCTATCAAGGCAAAAGCTTCTATGTACGCTTTCTGCCTGAGGTCATGAGCTTTAATGACAAGGTGTATTCCTATGAGGATGTGCGCTTCCGGATCGTCACCTATAATCCCAAGCAGCATGTGCTGATTTTTCTGTACATCTCCCACGAAGACGGCTGGGGTCGTGTTCCTCTGACACCGGAGATCCTCCGTATGATCCGTCACTTTGGTCTGGAGATAGACAATGAAGAGGATCTGGAGTATATTCTTGCGCATCCCGAAGAGTCCTTCCGAAAAATCTATAACAGCGGCTCCATCCATGGCATTCGTCACTATCTGGAGCAGCCGCCCTATTGAGCGAAAAAGGCTGCAGCAAAACCTCGGTTTTGCTGCAGCCTTTGATTATTTTGGATTAACCGAAGATGGACAGGGCAACGAAGAGGGGCGCCAGCAGAGAGGCTACCAGGGAGACCACGGTGATGAGGGTATTGATGGAGGGGCCCGCGGTGTCCTTGAAGGGATCGCCCACGGTGTCGCCTACCACAGCTGCCTTATGGGCTTCGGAGCCCTTGCCGCCCTCGTTACCGGCCTCCACGTACTTCTTGGAGTTATCCCAGAGACCGCCGGCATTGGACATAAACAGTGCCAGCAACAGGCCGCTGACGATATTGCCCAGGAGGAAGCCGCCTACTGCCTCTACACCGCCGATAAAACCAACGGCAATGGTGGCAATGATAGCCAGGAGGCCTGCGGGGATCAGCTCACGGAGAGCGCCCTGGGTGGCAATGTCGATGCACTTATCGTACTCGGGCTTTGCCTTGCCTTCACGGAGGCCCTTGATCTCGTTGAACTGACGGTGGATCTCAGCCACCATGCGCTGTGCGTTCTTGTCAACGCCCAGCATCAGCATGGCGGAGAAGACCGCCGGGATGGCTGCGCCGATGAGGATACCGAAGAAGAC
Organism: Faecousia sp.; assembly: GCA_045592805.1. Taxonomy (GTDB): domain Bacteria; phylum Bacillota; class Clostridia; order Oscillospirales; family Oscillospiraceae; genus JAZOXB01. The sequence continues at coordinate 3,127 of JAZNVK010000130.1, read as the reverse complement.
CAGAGGATTCATAATATCAAAGCCTGTAATGGTAGAGCCGGCATTCTGTGCCTCTGCCATAAAGGCGCCCAGCAAGCTGATGACGGTGAGGCCGGCAGCGCTGATGGAGAAGCCCTTGGTCACGGCCTTAACCGTGTTACCGGCGGAGTCCAACTCGTCGCAGATGCGGATGGTGTCTTCGCCCAGGCCGCCCATTTCGGCCAGGCCACGGGAGTTATCCACAATGGGGCCGTAGGCATCGTTGGAGATGATCATGCCCACGATGGAGAGCATGCCAACTGCTGCCATGGCGATGCCGAAGAGGGCATAGGTTGCGCCCAGAGGCTCGCAGATGAAGTATGCAAAGAGAGCGGAAACTGCAATGCCGATCATGGCAGGCAGCACGGAGACGAAGCCATAGGACACACCGGAGAGCACCGTAAAGGCCGGGCCGGAACGGGAGGCTCTGGCACATTTCTTGACGATGGGTTTCGTATCGTCGGTGAAGTAGTCGGTGGTGATGCCGATGATAACGCCAACCAGCAGACCCATGGAGGAAGCTGCCCAGATGCGCCATTCGAAGCCTTCGAAGAGGAAGGTAACGGCTGCGGTCAGCACCATATAAATAGCAGTGGTCACATAAGTAGAGGAGTTCAATGCACGGGTGGGGTTGCCGTTCTTACCGATACGGGCAGTGGCAATACCGAGAATGGAGGCAAGGAGGCCAAGGGCGGCATAGCAGAAAACCATCATGGTGCTCATACCGCTGATGTTTCCATCAATGGACTGCGCCAGCACCAGAGCAGCGGCCATGGAGGCCACATTGGAGTCGAAGAGGTCAGCGCCCATGCCGGCCACATCGCCCACGTTGTCGCCCACGTTATCCGCAATAACAGCGGGGTTCCGGGGGTCATCCTCGGGGATACCCAACTCTACCTTGCCGGTCAGGTCAGCGCTGACGTCGGCGGTCTTGGTGAAGATGCCGCCGCCGGCCTTGGCAAAGAGTGCCAGGGAGCTGGCGCCGAAGGAGAAGCCAAGCACAATAGAGGAATCACCGGTGAGCAGCAGCACGGCGGCTACACCCAGCAGGCTGAAGCCAACCACCGCAAGACCCATGACAGAGCCCCCACGGAAGCCAACCATAAAGGCAGGCTTAATGCCCTTCTGCGCAGCCTCGGCAGCACGGCCGTTGGATGCAGTGGCTACCAGAATGCCGATCTTACCGGCAATGGCAGAGAGGATGGTACCGGCGATGTAGGACAGTGCCATACTTAAGTTCTCGATCCAGTTCCCTTTCCAGATGCCTTGCGGCAGGAACAGGAAGATCAGCACAGCCGCAACACCTGCAAAGACCGCAAGGATTTTGTATTCCTTACGCATGAAGGTATTGGCGCCGGACTTGATCAGACCAGAGACTTCGGCAATGGTCTTGTTCTGCATAGGCTGGCGCTTGACCCACAGATGCAGGTAAACCGCAAAGGCAAAGGCGATCGCCACAGCCAGGAAGGAAAGACCATAGATCAAAGATACACTGGGTTGCATGGGGATTCCTCCTTTTCAAGTATTTATCTTGAGAGCATCGGTCAGCCGAACCAAAAACTCCCATATATACTATATATCACAAAAGAAGAAAATTGTACAGAGAAAATTTGTTGTTTTTGCCAAATATTTACCGTATTTTTACCGTCTTATTGTTGTATTTGACGACATTTCCCAGAAAATTTCGAACAAAAAATCCCGGAGTAAGCGCTTACCCCGGGGTTTTTCCAGAAGAAAATTCATTATTTGACCACAGATCCCGTACGCTTTAAGAGCTTACGGATCTCTAAATGTTGGGGACAGGCGTTCTCGCAGGCACCGCAATCCAGGCAGCTTTTGGGGTCGGGTGTGTCAACGGACTCCCAAGGGAGAAGCAGCTTGCGGTTGTTCCATGCGGAGAAAAGCTCAGGAATACGGATCTGCTGCGGACAGACATCCATACAATAACGGCAGGCTGTACAGGGGATCTGCTCTAATTTCCGCAAGATCTCACGGATCTGCGCCACTGCTGCATATTCCGCCTCCGTAAAGGGCTTGAAGTCCTTCATATAGCTGAGATTGTCCTCCATCTGCGCCTGATCGCTCATGCCGGAGAGCACCATAACCACATTGGGATGGGAGGCGCAGTAGCGGATAGCGTAGCTGGCTGCACTTCCCTGCCCCAGTTTGGACAGGATCTGCGCTCCTTCGACAGGCAGCTGTGCCAGGCGACCGCCTTTTACAGGCTCCATGACCAGAACAGGCTTGCCGTACTTCTCACAAACCTCGTAGCAGCGCTGACTCTGCACATCAGGATTGTCATAGTCGGCATAGTTCAGCTGGAGCTGGACGATCTCGATGCAGGGCTCTCTCTGCAGAATGTACTCCAGCACTTCGGGACTGTCGTGGAAAGACATGCCGATATGCTTCACTCTGCCCTCTGCCTTAAACTGCTGCATCTGCTCAAAGGCCTTGCAGCGCTGCGCCTTCTCGTAGCGCCCCATGCTCATGGCATGGAATAGGTAGAAATCAAAGTACTCCACACCACAGGTTTTCAGCTGCAGCTCAAAGAAGGGCCGAATCTCCTCCTCGGAGTCAAAGTACATACAGGTGAGCTTGGAGGTCAGGTAATAGCTGTCTCTGGGGTAACGCTCCACCAGTGCCTTACGGAGCGCCGGCTCGCTCTGCTCATTGATATAGTTATGGGCAGTGTCAAAATATCTGCCGCCCGCAGCGATGTAGGTATCCACCATTTTTTCAAAAGCAGACTGGTCAATCTTCTCTCCGTCCATGGGTAAGCGCATACAGCCAAAGCCTAGCTTCATCTCATTTTCTAACATAAATAACGCCTCCTTTTTACCATATTGTACAAAATTTTTTCAGGAAGGTCAAGGAGGGAATGCGAGGAGATGCGGAAATATGCCTTAGAAACTAATGGCTAATAGCTAATAACTGAGGTATTATAAACTATGAGCTAATGGCTAATAGCTAAGAACTAATAACTGAGGTATCGGCTCCGCCGATGGGTATTCAAATAGATGTTTATCGGTCTGTTTGCTCACCCGAAAAACTGCGTTGCACCTATAAAAGCTTTCCCCGGGGGGAAGCTGTCAGCGGAGCTGGCTGGAGG
>JAZNVK010000129.1:0-8719 GCA_045592805.1 Faecousia sp. | reverse complement strand
GTCCTCTGTGAATTGGAAGACCTCCTCCACACTGCGGCCCAGGACCTTTGCGATGTCCATAGCCAGCTTCAGGGAAGGGTTATACCTTCCGTTTTCCAGCTTGCCTATGGTTTCCCGGCGGGCACCCACCAGTCCGGCCAGGTCGGCCTGCTGCAGGCCCTTTGCCTTGCGGAATTCGTGGATCCTTGTGTGCATCACAGCCATATTATTCGGCCTCCAGCTTTTTGAAAATAATGCCAACGGACAGCTCCTGAATGCCCAGCATCAGATAAAAGACCTGCATCAGGATCCGTGTCCAGTTTAGCTTAAGGGAGTCCAGGTAGAAACAGGAGAAGGTGCCAATTGCGATACCGATCAGGAAAACGACGGTCATCACCGTTGAAGCCTTTGCCCTTGCTTCTGTGAAATTCTGCAGGGAAAGCTCGTCGTCCTTCTCGCGCTTGGTACGCCGCAGAATTAGTGTGATCATCAGTGCGGCCAAGGCAAACAGACAGCTGGCTGCGAGGCAGACGATATGCTCAAAGCAGCCCATTACAGCGCCAAGACACCACAGGATGCCGATTACCGTCTTACTCCAAAACATAAAATTGCGGACGGACATGATTTTCTTTTCTTTCATAATGCAACCCTCCAAATGTGATATATTTATCACTTATGAGAGAAATATATCACATTTTTCTCGCGACATTGCAGAGGAAAAGAATACTGCTTGCCATTATCCGGGCCAGCTGATATAATGACTTTATAGGAATTATGTAGAAAATTTTTCGATTTGAAACAGGAGAACTGCTATGACAGGTGGATGTATTGCATTGGATCGGATCCTTGGTAAGCTGGATCAGTATCTGCATCGGAATGACTATACGGGGGCACAGCGGCATTTGGAATACTGGTTGCAGGAGGCTTTGGCTGCGGGGGATTCTTCTACGGAGCTGACCGTCCGCAATGAGCTCATGGGCTTATACCGCAAGCTGGGGCAGGAGCAGGCTGCGGTGGATATGGCGCAAGCAGCTCTTTCCCGGATCGATCAGCTTGGGATCGCCCGACAGGTGGGCGCTGCCACGACCTACCTCAATGCTGCCACGGTCTATAAGGCTTTTGGCAGGGCAGAGAAGGCGCTGCCCCTTTATGAAAAGACCACAGAAATCTATGAACAGGAGCTGGCTTCCACAGATACCCGGATTGCCGGACTATGCAACAACATGGCGCTGGCGCTGGTGGATCTGGGGCAGTTTGACCGTGCGGAGGCGCTGTACAGAAAAGCGCTGACCGTCCTCGCTCAAACCGAGAACAATGAGCCGGAGATGGCTATTACCCATCTGAATTTGGCCAGCCTTGCAGAGGCCAAGCTGGATCTGGAGGATGGCTGGGCAGACATTGAGGGCAACCTGGGCAAAGCCAGGGAGCTTTTGGAGGGCTACGGAAAATGGGACGGCAATTATGCCTTCGTCTGCGAAAAGTGCGCCTCCGTCTACGGTTACTACGGCTTCACCGACTACGCCAACAACCTGGCAGAGCGGTCAAGGAGGATCTATGAAGGGACTTGAACTGGCACGTGCCTATTATGAGGAATACGGCAAGCCCATGCTGGAGGAGAAATTTTCCCATCTGCTGCCGAAAATCGCCGTGGGTCTGGTGGGCAGTGGCTCGGAGTGCTTCGGCTATGACGATGAAGTCTCTCAGGATCACGATTTTGAGCCCTGTTTTTGCCTTTTCCTGCCGGGAGAGGATGTGGTCAGCCGTCGGGATGCCTTTCTCTTAGAGCGTGCCTATGCCAAGCTGCCGGATAGCTATCGGGGGTACAAGCGCAGCCCCCTCTCACCGGTAGGTGGCAATCGCCACGGTGTGATTTTGCTGGAGGAATTTCTGCAGGAGAAGACCGGCCATCCCCAGGGGGAGCTGTCGGTGGGTGACTGGTTCCGCATTCCGGAGCAGACCCTGGCAGAGGTCAGTAACGGCGCTCTGTTTCACGACGGGGCGGGGGACTTTACCGCCATTCGTGACAAGCTTTCCTATCTGCCCGAAGCGGTGCGCCTGAAAAAACTGGCAGGCCACCTGCTGACCATGGGACAGGCGGGTCAGTACAACTACAGCCGCTGTATCCAACGGGGCGAAACCGGCGCTGCCCAGCTGGCGATCTTTGAATTTGTCAAGAGCGCCATCCACGCTGTGTTCCTGCTGAACCGGGTGTATCTGCCGTATTATAAATGGCAGTTCCGAGCCCTGCGGGAGTTGCCCCGCCTGGGCGATCTCGCCCCGGTGCTGGAGGAACTGATCTCCAGCGGCAATACCCCTGAACTCTCCACCCAAAAGGAACAGAGCATTCAGAAAATTTGCGAAGCCCTAATGCGTGAGCTCCGCAATCAAAACATCAGCGACTACCCCGGCGACGAGATCGACGGCTACGCCTACGCCATCAACGACCTGATCCGGGACAGCAACCTGCGAAATCTCCATATTCTCTTTGGCGTATGAATAATTGACAGAGGGAGGATTCCGACGAGGAATCCTCCTCCTTTTGCATCTTGTCGCGGCTCATTTTCCGTCGATTTGAACAAAAAATACAGTAATCATAATTTGTATGGAATTATTTGATCATAGGATTTGTAAGTATCAACAAACAATTCTTGGAGTATAAATTATTACTTGTCCATTTCTGAATTGTAGTATATAATTTTTATTGAATATTTAGTATATTTAAATAAACATAAGGTGCATTACTGATCTCTGTTTTTATACCTAATACTTACAATAACACGTTTTACGTAATTAATCTATTTCGGTACAATAAAATGGACATTCAGAATGGTATACTCGTGTATGAAAGGGGGAGTGTTATGAACTTTGCGCATCTACGTTTAGAAAAGGAGGAGGTTGTTTGTCAGCCAGCTGCAGAGCATTGTCGGAATACTGCTCGATACACAGCTATGTGTTTACATGAAATCGGACTCTATCAAACCGGGACACTGATCGGCCTGGTCCATGACTGCGGTAAATTCAAAAGGGAGTTCCAAGACTATTTGATGGATCCTAATGCTGCTCGAGGAACTGTGAATCATACCTTTGCCGGGGTTCGGTTGTTGTTAGATCGCTATCACAATACGGACGATGAAATGAAAAAAATAGCAGCTGAAATGATGGCATTTGCTGTGGGGAGCCATCATGGCATGTTTGACTGCGTTGATGAACATCATAAATTCGGATTCCTTCACCGCCTGAATAAAAAGGGGATCGGATATAAAGAAAGTAAACGGAATTTCTTGAAGGAATGTGTTTCGGAAGAGGAATTAGACAGCTTGTTTGAGCATTCCCTTCAGGAGCTGGGCCACATTCTGCAAATTATTGCAGGAGATGGATGCGGTGATCAAGCTGAAAATGCCTTCCAGATCGGTCTTCTTGCCCGGTTACTCTTGTCGGCTTTGATTGAGGGGGATCGGAGAGATACGGCGGAATTTATGTTGGGTCATCACTCTCTTTTGGTAGACGAAGATTTGCACCTGTTTTGGGGAAAGTACTTAGATCGATTAGAGAAGAAGCTTTCCAAACTTCCTTCGGATACTCCGATATGCAAAGCCAGACGGGAGATTTCCAACCGATGCAGGCGTATGGCCGAGGGACAAGGTGGGATTTACCGTCTGAACGCTCCAACCGGCAGCGGCAAAACCTTGAGCTCTCTGCGCTATGCCCTGGCTCACGCTGCAAAATGGGGAAAGCGGCGATTGATCTTCACCGCTCCGCTGTTATCTATTTTGGAGCAAAATGCTGCTGTTATTCGAGACTTTCTGGAGGACGACGGAATTATTCTGGAACACCATTCCAATGTCCTGCGCACCTCCGATGGCGATGAACTGGATCAACGGGAGTTGGCTACGGAAAGCTGGAATGCGCCGGTTATTATTACGACACTTGTGCAGCTTCTCAATACGCTGTTTCAGGGCAAAACCACATCAATTCGAAGGTTTCAGGGGCTGTGCAACAGCGTTATCGTCATTGATGAGGTTCAAACCGTCCCGTTAAAAATGCTGAGTCTGTTTAATTTGGCAATTGATTTTTTGGCGAAGGTTTGTGGGGCGACTGTCTTGCTGTGCTCGGCCACCCAGCCTTGTTTGGAAAAAACTGCACATCCTCTGCGGGGGAATGTACAAGATGTATTGCCTTACGACAAAGAATTGTGGAAGCCCTTCTGCAGAACGAATCTAAGGGATGCAGGGGAAAAAACGCTGGAGGAGATCGTAGCATTTGCCGAGAGCGAATTGGAGACGAGCAAAAGTATGCTTGTCGTATGCAATAAGAAGGATGAGGCGGAATTTCTGTTTTCCAGGCTGCGGAATGGAGCTGATATGGCATGTCATCTTTCTGCATCCATGTGTACGGAACACAGGCGGAATGTGTTGGCAGAGCTGAAATGTGCTTTGGAGGAAGAGAAAAAGTGCCTTTGTGTGGCGACGCAGGTGATTGAGGCCGGTGTGGATATTTCATTTCATCGGGTGATTCGCCTGGCGGCCGGTATGGATAGCGTAATTCAGGCGGCAGGAAGGTGCAACCGCCACGGCGAATCGGCTGAGCCTGTTCCGGTTTATGTGGTTACATACCAGGGCGAGGACTTGAGTAACCTCAGAGAGATCAGAGAAGCAAAATATGCTACGCAAACGCTGTTGGAGGCCTACCGCCGGGCACCGGAGCGATATGAAAATGATTTGTCGTCGGAGCTTGCGATCAAAACCTACTATCAGAAGCTCTATCAGAACATGAACGAGGGATATCAGGACTATTTTATACAAAAACTTGAGACGACATTGTTTGATCTTCTAACTAATAATGTGAAGTATTATGACGAATCGGCTCCTTGGGCAGGAACATTCCTTATGAATCAGGCGTTTAAACTGGCAGGCAGCCGATTTGAGGTTTTTGACGATGGAACCCGGGACTTGATCGTCCCCTACGGGGAAGGATCAGCGTTGATCACAGAACTGGCGGGACAAGCCAACCCAAGCACGGCTTTTATGGCAGAGTGGAGCAGAAGGGCCAGACCGTACACGGTTGCGGTGCAAGAATGGCAGTTGGAAAAACTCGGCAGTGCGGTATTGGAATATGCCGGTGTCATGGTACTGTCCGAGGGATTTTACAACAGGGATACCGGTTTGGTCATAAATCCCGGCTCGACAGATTTTTTGGAGGTGTAACATGGATAAAACGAAATTCCCCAATATTGTGGAATTTGAGGTAACAGGTGATTATGCGCTTTTCTCCGACCCCGTTATGCGGATCGGCGGCGAAAAATGCAGCTACCAAATCCCTACCTATGAAGCGATCAAGGGGATCCTGCATTCCATCTATTGGAAACCGACCATCATTTGGGTGGTGGATGCGATCCGAATCATGAATCCGATTCAAATGGAGGTCAAGGGGATCCGCCCCATAAAGTATCACGGCGGAAACGATTTGGCCTACTATACTTTTCTGAAGGATTGCCGCTATCAGGTGCGGGCTCATTTCGAATGGAACCAAAACCGCCCGGAGTTGGTGGAAGATCGGAATGAGAATAAACACCACCAGATCGCTTTGAAGATGATCCGCAAGGGTGGCCGGAGGGATATTTTCTTAGGTACCAGAGAATGTCAGGGCTATGTGGAACCCTGTAATTTTGGACAGGGAGAAGGCGCATACGATGCCATCCCCAGAATGGATTTTGGACTCATGTATCACGGTATTACCTATGCCGATGAGGCCTATGATGATAAAACCCGGGGGAAGATGACAGCTCGGTTCTGGCGTCCTGTAATGGAAAATGGAGTTATTCAATTCCTTCCACCAAAGGATTGCCCACATCATAAAGTCTTGCGTGATATGGTGCAGAAGCCCTTCGGTGAAGCGTTGGACAACTTCACCGGATTGAGAGAATTCGGGGAGGTGACATAAATGGGACTGCTGCAAAAAGCGGTAGAGACATATGACAGCCACTGCATTTATGCGTCGCAGAATCGTGAAGGACAGGAAGTTCTGGCACCGGTAGGACACATCATTACCAGGGCCGGTATTGAAATCGTACTGGATCAAGACGGAAAATTCCAGAGCGCCTCAGCGGTAGACAAAGCAGAACCCAAAATCATCATTCCTGCAACAGAGAATTCTGCCGGTCGCACCAGCGCACCCTGTCCGCATCCGCTGTGCGAGCAAATAGGATACCTACTTCCAAGAAATAAGCTGAAATACCAGTTATATATTGACCAGCTTTCTGCGTGGGTGAATTCACTTTATTCTCATCCCAAATTACTTCCTGTCCTGCGATATGTGAAGGGGGAAACTATTCTCTCAGATCTTGAGCGCTGCAAGCTGATGAAGCCAACCGAAAAGGATATACAGGATAAAGAAAAGATTTTAATTCGATGGAGAATCCTTGGAGAAGAGCAGGAGGCCTGCTGGTTGGATCGAAGCCTGTTTGACGCTTTTACGAAATACTATCTCGCATCACAAAGGGGAACTGAGGGATTGTGTATGATTACCGGTAATGACGGAATCATCGCAGCGCAGCACCCCAAAGGTATTGTTTCACTCAAGGGCAATGCAAAACTGATCTCTGCCAATGACACCAGTGGCTTCACCTACCGTGGTCGATTTACAGAAGAATCCCAGGCGCTTACCATCAGCTATGAGGCATCTCAAAAGGCTCACAATGCCCTGCGGTGGCTTGTAGATACTCAGGGAGTGCGTGCCACGTTCGGTGGTAGAACATTTCTTTGCTGGAACCCGCAAGGGCGACTGATGATACTCCCGCATTTGCCGTTCATGCGAGCTCCTGAACCCATTTTTAAGCCTTCAAATTACCGTGAGGAACTACAGAAAGCATTGAACGGTAAAAAAGCAGAGCTGGAACTTTCTGACGGTGTTGTGTTGGCAGCTTTCGATGCAGCGACCACAGGGCGCCTGTCCCTGACCTATTATAATGAACTAATGGGACATGATTTCCTGCAGCGACTCCACGACTGGGATGCCGCTTGTTGTTGGCCGCATCGCAATTTCGGTATTCAATCCCCATCATTGCGGCAGATTGTTGATTGTGCTTTTGGAACGCAGCATAATGGCAGGATGGAAACCGACGACCGAGTTCTGCGTCAACAGATGCAACGACTGATAGCCTGTCGTATAGATGGAAATTTGCTGGGTGCAGATATTATTAAAAACCTGACAGATCGCGCTTCTCACCCACAGGCATATGACCAGTATGTATGGGAAAGCATTTTATTTACCGCATGTGCAGTAATTCGGAAATATAATATGGATCGCTTTAAGGAGGAATGGAACATGGCTTTGGAGCCTGAACGCAAAGATCGCAGCTACCAGTTCGGACGATTGTTGGCGGTTATGGAAAAAGTGGAACGGGACACCTATGGCTCCGGCGAGAGTCGAGAGCCTAACGCCATCCGCTTGCAATCTATGTTTTGCCGGCGGCCGATGCAAACCGCAGCTAACCTTGAGAAGCAATTGGAGAGAGCCTATTACCCTCGGCTGAAGCCGGGCAGCCGAAACTGGTATAAAAATCTTTCGGGACAAATTATGGAGATGATCAGCACTTTCCTGGAAGAAGAATGGAACAAACCCTTGGACAGCACTTACCTGATGGGCTACTATCTACAAAGAACTGCATTGTACCATAAAAAAACTGATAATGATATGGAGGAAGAAGAAAATGACGGAACTGAAGAATAAGATCGATTTTGTGGCATTGATTTCCGTAGACCGAGCCAATGCCAACGGCGACCCTCTCAACGGCAACCGCCCCCGCACCGACTATAACGGCTTTGGTGAAATGAGCGATGTATGCATCAAGCGCAAGCTCCGCAACCGGATGCAGGATATGGGACACAAGATTTTCGTTCAGTCTGACGAGCGCTGCGAGGATGGCTTCGGTAGCCTGAGCGAACGAGCCGGCGCTGTGATGAAGGGCGAAAAAAATAGGGATATTTATGCCCGAAAAGCCTGTGAAGAATGGCTGGATGTTCGTGGTTTCGGCCAGGTATTCGCTTTCAAAGATGCTAAGGGCGTTTCTGTGGGTGTCCGTGGCCCTGTATCAATCCATCAAGCTGTTAGCGTATCTCCCATTGAGGTAGAGTCTCTGCAGATTACCAAAAGTGTCAACGGTGAAAAAAGCGAGAAGGGAAATACACGCAGCTCTGATACCATGGGCATGAAGCACTTTGTTCGTTTTGGTCTGTATCTTCTGAAGGGCTCTATCAATGTACAACTGGCCGAGAAAACCGGATTTACTTATGAGGATGCCCAGGTACTCAAGGAATGTCTGCGCACGCTCTTTGTCAACGATGCTTCCTCTGCTCGGCCTGAGGGTTCTATGGAGGTGGTGAAGCTTTATTGGTTTGAACATAATTCCAAGGCAGGCCAGTATTCCACGGCGAAGGTTCACCGTTCTGTAAAAGTGTCCCAAAAGGCTTCCGTATCCCTCCCTACAAGTCCCGAGGATTACGAAATCATTTTGGAGGAACTGCCCGGTCTGACTCCGGAGATTATTGATGGCATTTAAGGAGGAGGAATACCTCCGGCTTTCCGGACTTCAGCATTTTTCCTTCTGCCGCCGTCGAAATATTGGGTTCATACAGCTCATTCTCCGCATCAACGAGTCCCACCCCGCACGGGGTGAGTGGATTGAAATTCCGAGTAGATCCAGCCCTCCGGCTGCCGCAGGTGTCCCACCCCGCACGGGGTG
>JAZNVK010000128.1:0-5978 GCA_045592805.1 Faecousia sp. | reverse complement strand
AGCCCGCTTGGCCTCCGACTTGGTGTACTCTGCCAACTCACCAACTGGAAACATAGCACGATAAAACTCCATCGGTGCGATTGTTTCATACCCAGCATTTGATAGCCAACGGGCCAATGTTGTGCGCTTCTCTTGCATATGTGATACCTCTCTATAATGGTAAAAGTATTAGTGTGGTTTTGACTACCTATAAGCTTCCCGTATATAAACAATGAGTTTTTGGACATTTCAGCATTAAAAACATAGAAGATGCAGCAGCCGACCATTGGCCAGCGGTCAATGATAAACGGTTGCAATTCTTCTGGTGGGATTATAGCTGCAAGCGAAAAAAATGGACGGGAAACAAAAAAAGCCCAGGCCGAAGCCTGGACTTTCTGCTGCTCTCTATTTATGTATGCTTCCTTTTTCTGGGGCCACGGGGTTTGGATTCTGGCCGAATGGGTGCGCCGTTGGGGAAATAGACTTGTTCGTATCTCTTGAAATAAACAAATAATCCGAACCCATTTCCCACGGGGAAAATCTGGTTCGGATTATATTGGTTTGGTGCCGCTGACCGGGGTCGAACCGGTACGCTTTTTAGGGCGAGGGATTTTAAGTCCCTTGTGTCTGCCTATTCCACCACAGCGGCATGGAACGTTGACATTTTAGCATTTTCAGAGCCATTCGTCAAGAGAAAATTTCTACAACGCTTCACCGCTGAAGAGAAATTTATCTTAGGAACGAATGACGAATAACAAATCGTGAATAACTGAGGAATGGGCTACACCCGTGGAATTGAAAAAGAGCTGAATAGATGTTTATCGGCCTGTTTGCCAGCACCATCAATCAACGACCTCCCCCTTTTAAGGGGGACACAGGGGGTTGCTGTAAGCACCGCCGTCAAATAGATGTTTATCGAACTGTATGCTTTTGCCCAAATCCACCTTTTCAATAGAAGTACAGGCTACCGAAAAGCCATGTCATTGCGAGGAGGGCGCAAGCCCGACGTGGCAATCCGTTCCAAAAAAAGGTTCGATTATATGGGAATTTCGTGTAAAAACGGAAGTTTTTAAGGATGCGGATTGCCACGGCCACAGGTGGCCTCGCAATGACATTGCGTAATATGATGCCTTTCTCATAGTACGAAATCCTTTCTGATACGGGAGGCTCTGGCTGTATCCAACTGTTCGACAAATTTCTGTTTGACGGGCTAAATATTCCAAATCCGTGCCGTGGGCACACCTTAGCTCTTAGTCATTCGTCATTCGTTCTATTTTAACGCTTTCCGGGGCTTTGTGCCTATTTCTCCAAAATAAGACTTGACAAAGGCGAGTGTATGGTGTATACTGCAACTGTACTAATCGTAGTAATACAGTTAATACGGAGGTGATTTCACATGGTCACGATCGATTACCGCAGTCCGGAGCCCATTTATGACCAGATCGTCAAGGGCATCCTGCGGCTGAAGGCGGTGGGAGCCCTGTCCCCGGGGGACAAGCTGCCCTCTGTCCGCAGTCTGGCTGTGGATATTGGCATCAACCCCAATACGGTGCAGAAGGCCTATGCCATTTTGGAGTCCGGCGGCGTGATCTATTCCGTCCCCGGCAAGGGCTCTTTCCTCTCGGGGGAGGAGGATGCCATGGAGCTGCTGCGCCGCACGGCTCGTGAGGATCTGCGCAGAGAGGTGCGCAAGGCGCTGCTCTCCGGCCTGACGGCAGAGGAATTGCAGCAGATCATAGATGAAGAAACGAAAGGGGGTCTGTCCCGATGATTCAAACCATTGCTTTGACCAAGAAATTTGACCAGCTTCGAGCCCTGGACGCTGTGGAGCTGAATTTTACAAAGGGTGGCATCCACGCTCTGGTGGGCTCCAACGGCTCCGGCAAGTCCACCCTCATGCGTCTGATCGCCGGGGTCTACAGCCCGGACGAGGGACAGCTGCTCATCGGCGGCCGGGAGGCTTACGATTGCCCGGCCGTAAAGCAGCGGGTGTTCTTCCTGCCGGATACGCCCAGCTTTTTCCGCAATGCTACGGTGCTGACCATGGCGGATTTCTACCGCCGTCTTTACCCCAATTTCAGCATGGAGCTGCTGAAGAGCCTGCAGAATGTCTTCCCGATCCAGTTGGATCAACGCTTGGATCGTATGTCCAAGGGTATGCAGCGGCAGGCGGCGCTGATGCTGGCCCTGTCCTCAGGAGCGGAGGTGCTGCTGCTGGACGAGGCCTTTGACGGTCTTGACCCCGTGGTGCGTGGAACGCTGAAAGCGCTCCTAATCTCCTGGGCAGAGGATCGGGGAACCACTACCATTATCGCCTCCCATAACCTCCGTGAGCTGGAGGATCTCTGCGACCATGTGACCCTGCTGCACAAGGGCAAGGTCATCTGCTCCAACACCCTGGAGGAGCTGCGTGGCAGCCTCCACAAAGTCCAGGCGGCCTACCGCAAGCTGCCCACGGAGGGACAGCTTCTGAAGCTGAACGTGCTGAAGTGCCAGCGTACCGGCTCTCTGCTGCAAATGGTGATCCGTGGCGACCGGGAGGAGATCATGACCCAGGTCAATGCCCTGGAGCCCCTCTTTGCCGAGACCATCGCCCCCTCTTTAGAGGAGATCTTTATTTACGAAATGGAGGTGCGTGGATATGACATCCGGGAACTGCTGTAAATCTGCCTTAAAGCTCTATTCCTTCAGCCTCCGTCGCCAGATCGCCATTACCCTCCTGGTCACGGGCTTCCTGTTGCTGCTCTGCCCCGGCATTCTTCTGCGGGAGTATATCCAGAGCGATTATCACCGTTACGCCCTGGGGAGTGAGCTGGCCCTATGGACCATGATCATCTTCACCGCCACCCTGATTTTGGGCGTGATCCTCCTGTGCTATAACCATGCCCACCTCTTCTCACGCAAGACGGCGGATCTGTATTACGCCCTTCCCATCAAACGGGATAGCCTTCTGGCTGTCCGCTTTGGCGCAGCCTTTACGGGTGCGGCCTTTGCGGCAACTACCGCCTTCCTGGGTCTGGGGATCTTTGCCCTGCTGCCCGGGGTGGAGAGCGGAGGTTTCTGGGCAATGCTGCAGTGCTGGCTTCTCTGCTTGATGCTGCTGCTCCTGTGTATGAGCACGCTGCTGCTGTTCTTGGTCAATTCCGGAAGCATTTTCCACTTCCTCTTCTCCTCGGCAGTGGTCTGCGTGGGCATTCCCGTTCTTTTCATTATCGCTCAGCAGAACTACGAAAGCGCTGCCGTCGGCGTGGTAGCAGAGAGCGACTGGCTGAAATATGTCTCGCCCTTTGGCTATTCCTACCTGACCATCGGAGAGAATCTGGATCGGGTCAATGTGATCGGCCTCCGAGCCTCCACTGTGGGCATCAGCCTGGGCTGCAGCGTGCTGTTTTTGGCGCTGAGCTTTGTCATGCATCATAACCGCAGAACCGAGCGCTCCGGCAGCGCCTTCTCCGCATCCATCGTGCCTTATCTTATTACGGTCATCGCAGCAGCCGTGGGCGGCTATGTGATCGCAATCATGTTCAGCTGGAACACGGAGGACATCGATTTCTGGCTCTTCCTGATCCACGGTGCGCTGCTGGTAGCCATTGCCTCCGGTGCTATTGTATCCAAGGGCTTCCGCAAGCTCTGGCGCTGGCTGATCTGCGGCGGCGTGGCGGTGGTGGTAATGCTGGGCCTGATGCTGGGCTTTGAAGCCCTGGGCGAAAAAGACAGCCGCTATATTCCGCCCAAGGACGAGATCCAATCCATCACCATCGAAGGCACCTACAACACCCCTGAAGCTACCTTCACCGAAGACTTCGATCTGATCCTGGCACTCCATGAGCTGAAGATAGCCGGCATGAATGGGGATTTTAACCGGCGTGGCGAGATCTGCGTAGAGTATGATCTGGATCGCAGGGTACTGGTTGGAAATACCACACAACACTTCTGCAATACAGAAATCATAAATTCCGATGTTACCATTACCTATACTCTGAAAAACGGCCAGGAAATTACCAGAAGCTACTGGGTCAGTGATCCGACGGATCTGCTCATGCTCTTCAAAGTTGTCTGCACCGATACCTACGCCCAAAGCTGGGCCTTTACGGAGTACCCGGAGGGCTATGCGCAGTATTACTATAATGACAAGGACAAGAATGTCCACGACTCCAACACTCTGACCCCGGAGGAATGTACCCTCCTGATGAATACCTTCGGCGCAGAGCTGCAGAAAGCCGACCCAAAGGAGATTCGGACCATGGACTATGTGATCCTGGAGCTGGAGAACGGCAAGCTCTGGCAGCAGCTCTGTGTCCCCAGAAGCTTCACCGAAACCCTGACCCTGGCAGAAGAGCTGCTGGACTAAGCTCAAAACCCGGGGCGGAACCCGCCCCGGACGGATAAACGGAAATTTATCGTTGGAACGGATGCACCGAAAAGGCTCCTCCTGGAGGAGAAGCTGTCACAAATCGGCGCTTCGCAACCGATTTGTGACTGATGAGGTGTGCGGTAGCCAGAAACGATTTCATATCAAGGGTTTCGGCGAATTCGTGCTGTCGCACACCACCTCATCCGTCAGCCCTTCGGGCTGCCACCTTCTCCTCAAGGAGAAGGCTTTGCTGCTTGCTTCATGAGATAAATTTCCGTTTTCCATACCAATTTTTCAAGGAGGGACTCTGATGAAACGAATTTTATGCTTTATTGTTATCCTTTGCCTGCTGGCTTCGTTTTCGGGCTGTACAGCACATGTTGCAAGCAGCGACAGCGGCACAGTACGCTTTCACTACGGCAATAAGAAGATCGATGCGCAGCTCTCTGAGGAGGATCTGCAGACGGTAAAAGAAATACTCGACGGCAAGGTGCTCATTCCGGAAAACCTTTCCTGCGGTTTTACAGAGGATGTGTCCATCCGCTTAGGTGGAAGAACCTACTGTATCGCCTGCGACACCTGTTCCTTTATGTATGTGAAGGAAACCGGACGCTATATCAATCTCAGCGACGAGGAAAACGATACCCTTCGCGCTCTGATGGAACGCTACGGCTGCCA
Source organism: Faecousia sp. (assembly GCA_045592805.1). Lineage (GTDB taxonomy): Bacteria > Bacillota > Clostridia > Oscillospirales > Oscillospiraceae > JAZOXB01. The sequence goes on along the minus strand of JAZNVK010000128.1, from coordinate 967 downwards.
TTTTCCCTGCATCTAAACATGCGTCTGCTGCACCAAACGGAAAATTACCTTACCAACGCAGCGTACCATGGTAGGGGCGGGATATATCCCGCCCAAAACCTATCGTTACAGGGAATGCCTGTCGTTATACGAACAAGGTCTTGCTTGCGCAAGACGGGCAAGGCATGCCATGCCCCTACGGCATCATACAAACTGCTGCGATAAATTTCCGTTTATCGCACACTTCCCTCCCTCTTGTTTTATTTTGAAGCCTCCTTTTGGGGGCTTCTTTTATTGCTTGCATTTCTATGAAACATACGATATAATAAAATCAGAAAATTGTCGGGAGGACACAAAAATGGCAAAATTATACTTCAAATATGGCGCTATGGGCTCATCTAAGACCGCCCAGGCGCTCATCACCAAGTACAACTACGAAGAGAACGGCATGACCGTCTGGCTCATTAAGCCCTCTGCCGATACTCGTGACGGCGCTACTGTGATCCGCAGCCGTGTGGGTCTGGAGGCCAAGGCTGAGGTCATCCTTCCCGATGACGATATCGTGGAGAAGTATGACCGCCGTGGGCATACCGATGTGGTCATCGTGGACGAGTGCCAGTTCATGTCCCCGGAGCACATTGATCAGCTCCGTGAGCTGGTAAACTTCCGTAATGTCCCCGTGCTGTGCTTCGGCCTGAGAACCGACTTCCAGAGCAAGCTTTTCCCCGGCAGCCGCCGCCTCTTCGAGGTCGCAGATTGCTTCGACGAGATCAAGACCATGTGCGATTGCGGCGCAAAGGCCACCGTCAACGCCCGAATTGACGGAGACGGCTACATCGTAACCCAAGGCGCGCAGGTATTTTTAGGCGGTAACGATGCGTATATCGCCATGTGCCACAAGTGTTATGTAAACGGAATCCGGGAGCGCCGGAGAATTAAATTGCACGGAAAAAACTGATACAATATAAAATATAGGAGAATATAACTA
>JAZNVK010000127.1:0-2184 GCA_045592805.1 Faecousia sp. | reverse complement strand
GAAAATGGCGTCCTGGGCAACGGCATTGAGCACGTCTTCAACAGTACGCTCCTGGCCGTAGGTAATGATACTGCCGGCAGGGCAGGCCTTGGAGCAGGCAAGGGTTTCACACTCGGTGCAGTGGGTGCAGTCGATATTGAGGGCGTTGCCTTCGGAAGTAATGGACTGATAGGGGCAGGCGGGGATGCAGTAGTGGCACTTGTCGGTACCGATGCAGCGGGTGGCGTTGAAGGCCATCTGCGGCTTGAGCAGCTGAGATTCAGGATTGCTGCACCAGCGGCAGGAAAGGGGGCAGCCCTTGGTAAAGACGATGGTGCGGATGCCCGGGCCGTCGTGAACAGAATATTTCTGGATATTGAACACGATGCCGGTGACTTTTCTGTCCTGGAAAGTACTCATACTGATCTCACTGAGCGCCTGCGAGGGGCGGAACGGCAATGATAAAAATTCGGAGCCGGCCCCGAGGAACGGGGCCGGTCGAGATACGAGGAGGGGCCTTGCGGCCCCTCTCGGAGGCGTTGTTAGATGGTGTCCTGAGCGGTACGGGCGATCAGGTCGTTCTGGAGGTCGGGAGTAAGGTCGACGAAGTAGGCAGAGTAACCGGCCACGCGGACGATCAGGTTGCGATACTTCTGGGGATCCTTCTGAGCGGCGACCAGGGTTTCCTGGTTGAGCACGTTGAACTGCAGGTGCCAGAGCTTGAGGTCGCACCAGGTGCGGATGAACTGGACGAGCTTTTCGGTACCGGCTTCGCCTTCCACGGACTTGGGAGTGAACTTGATGTTCACGAGGCGGGCGGCACGGTTGCGGTAGCCGTAGTTCTTGGTCTTGAAGTTGGACATGAGGATGGCGGTGGGGCCGTTCACGTCAGCGCCGTGAGAGGCGGAGGAACCGTCAGACAGGGGGAACCAGTCCACGCGGCCGTTGGGAGTGGCGGAAACCACCTTACCGAAGGGCACGTGAGAGGTGAAGGGCACGTAGCGAACGTCGTTGTTCATGCCCAGTTCCTTGTTGTACTTACGGGTGAACAGCACGCACATCAGGTCGAGTTCCTTGCCGATGACGTCGACGTAAGGATCGTCGTTGCCGTAGCAGGGGCAGCTCTTGACCATCTGCTGGATGGCTTCGTAGCCGACCCAGTTGGCGTCGATAGCGTCCATGAGTTCAGCCATGGTGATGCGCTTTTCTTCGAACACGAGCTTCTTCACAGCGGCGAGGGAGTCGATCACGGTGCCGAGGCCCATGAATTCGTAGTAGCCGAATTCAGCGCCTTCGGGGATGTGTTCGGAGTGCAGGTCCATGTTGTGCTTCATGCACAGGTCATGCATGGCGGAGAGCATGGGAGCGGCGAAGTGGCGAGGACGGGTCTTGTTCACGATCAGCTGCTGGGTGAAGCAGGCGCGCAGGAAGAGCTGATGCTGCTGCTTGTACAGATCGAAGAATTCTTCCCAGGTCTGGCAGGTGCGAGGATCAGCGGTGGGGATACCGAGCTGTTCGTCGCCGTACTTCTTCATCTTGCCCTGACGGAGAGCCATTTCGAGAGCGGCACAGAAGTTCACGTAGCAGCCACCGGAGGTGTAGGTGTCGCGGTTGGGCATACGGGTTTCGGTGCAGCCGGACACGGCGTAGTCCAGAGCTTCTTCGAAGGTGCCGCCCTTAGAAGCGTACAGAGGCACAACTTCTTCGTCGTTGCAGAGCTTGGGGAAGCCGGAGCCGTACTTGATGGTTTCGGCCACGTCGTACAGGAATTCGTCGGGAGACAGAGCGTGCACGCGGGCAGCGAGGTCGGGGTAGTGGAGGGGGAACTCACGCTTGGAGCGGAGGAACAGGTGAGAGAGTTCGTTGGTGGCGTCAATGCCGTCGCGGGTCTGGCCGCCGACAGTCACGGCTTCCCAGTGAGAGTAGCCTTCGTTGAAGGCCCCGCCCTGGGGGGAGATGAACATGTCGATGAATTCAGCCATGCCGACGAACATGCATTCCAGAAGTTCCATGGCGCTTTCTTCGGTGATGATACCGGCTTCCATGTCCTTCTTGTAGTAGGGGTAGAAGTACTGGTCCATACGGCCGTTGGAAACGGTGGTACCGGTCTTCTGCTCGATACGGGAGAACATCTGGGTGAACCACTGGGACTGCACGGCTTCCTGGAAGGTTTCGGCGGGGTAGGCAGGAACCTTGTAGGCGATT
>JAZNVK010000126.1:0-7746 GCA_045592805.1 Faecousia sp. | reverse complement strand
GCCATATAGCGGTTGCCCAGTTCCGTCAGGGTTTCCGTCAAGGAAGCGGCTGCAAATACAATGATCTCCGTTTTTTCTTCTTCCTTTGCGCAGCCGGAAAAGATGCAAATGAAAATCACAGCCGCAAGCAGAAGGAGGATGATTTTCTTCATAAGCGACCTTCATTCCTTTCTTAATCAGCTGATAAGATCAATATACAGGAATATATTGCAATTGTATGTTGTTTGAACAACTATTTTGTGATATAATTTCCATGGAGGGATGATCATGAATTCTATTTTGGAGCGAGTGTCTCAATGTCGTCTGTTTCGCGGAATGGATCTATCTTTATTGCAAAAAGAATTGCTGCCTCATGGCAGTATCAAAAAATACGCCAAAGGCAGCTATATACTTTACCCTCAGGAAGAGCAGCAATTCTTCAGTGTGATCCTGCAGGGGAAAATTCAGATATTACATCTCTTCTCCGACGGACAATACAGTATTATGGACGTATTAGAGCCAAAAGAGATCTTTGGCGCTGACTTAATATGTACTAAATCCAGAATCTCACCTTATCATGCAGTTGCGACCGAAGACACAGTGCTGCTTCGTTTTCCCTGGTCACTGCCCTTTCAGGCAAGTCCCCTGTCGGAGTCTTTTCGGCAGGAGCTCCAGCTGCGTCTGTTGCAAATGGTTGCGAATTTCAATGTGCAGAAGGATTATCGCCTTGCGATCCTGTCGCAGAAGGGGTTAAGAGAGCGCATTATGACTTACCTGCAGATGCAGGCAGCGAAACGTCAGGTCAATACCTTTGAGATCCCTTTTTCACGGGATGACCTTGCCTCCTTCCTCTGCGTAAATCGCAGCGCCTTGTCCCATGAATTGAGCAAAATGCAGCAGGATGGCTTGATCCAATTCCGGAAAAACCGCTTTACATTAATAGAACCGTGACATTTTTCTTCCCTTTCACAGCGTTCTGTGATAAACTGTAACTGAGGTGAAATATTGATGATTACAATTAATGATCTCGCGCTGCAATTTGGCGGCCAGTTCTTATTCCAGCATGTGGATCTACAGTTTTCCGCAGGCAATTGTTACGGTGTCATTGGTGCCAACGGAGCAGGCAAATCCACCTTCCTCCGTCTGCTCTCCGGAGAGCTGGAGTCTACCAAAGGGGATATTTCCATAAAACCGGGGCTGCGTATGTCTGTACTGAAGCAGGATCAGTTCGCTTATGATGCGTATACCATTCTCGATACGGTCATTATGGGCAATCGCCGCCTGTATGATATTATGAAGCAAAAGGATGCCCTCTACGCAAAGCCCGACTTCTCCGACGAGGACGGTATTCTGGCCTCGGAGCTGGAGATCGAATTTGCCGAGCTGAACGGCTGGGAAGCAGAGTCCGATGCCAGCAGATTGCTGCAGGGTCTGGGTATCCCTGTGGAGATGCACTACGATCTCATGGCGGATACGGACGGCAGATTAAAGGTGAAGGTGCTTTTGGCGCAGGCTCTGTTTGGAGATCCGGATATTATTCTCCTGGACGAGCCCACCAACAACCTGGATATCGAATCCATCAACTGGCTGGAGAATTTCCTGTTGGATTACGAGGACAAGGGCACCGTGATCGTTGTCAGCCATGACCGCCACTTCCTGAATACGGTCTGTACCCACATTGTGGATATCGATTACGGGAAGATCAAAATGTATGTGGGCAACTATGATTTCTGGTATGAATCCAGCCAGCTGGTTCAAACCTTGATCCGAAACAAAAACAAGCGGAACGAAGAGAAGATTGCAGAGCTACAGGCCTTTATCTCCCGTTTCTCTGCCAACAAGGCAAAAAGCAAGCAGGCCACGGCGCGCCGCAGACTGCTGGATAAGCTGAGCATCGAGGAAATGCCCGCCTCTTCCAGACGGTATCCCTTTGTAGGCTTCAGCCGTGAACGGGAAGTCGGCAAGGATATCCTGTTCGTAACGGAAGTTTCCAAAACCATTGACGGTGTTAAGCTACTGGATAAAGTTTCTTTTATTGTTGGCAAAAATGACAAGATCGCCTTTGTGGGCGAAAATGAGCTGGCACAGACCACCATGTTTAAAATTCTCATGGGAGAGCTGGAGCCTGACGAGGGAACCGTTAAATGGGGTGTTTCTACCTCTCAGAGTTACTTCCCCAAGGACAATACGGAGTATTTTGAGGGCTGCACCGATTCTCTTGTGGATTGGCTCCGTCAGTTCTCTGCCAAGAAGGACGATGTATATCTGCGCGGCTTTCTTGGGCGGATGCTGTTCTCCGGCGAAGATGTCTTCAAGCCTGTGAACGTCCTCTCCGGTGGCGAAAAGGTCCGCTGCATGCTTTCTAAAATGATGCTTTCCGGTGCAAACGTGATCCTGCTGGATCAGCCTACCAACCATCTGGACATGGAATCCATCCAGGCGGTGAACAAAGGCATGATTGCTTTCCCGGGAAATATTCTGTTCGCCAGTCATGACCACGAGCTGCTGCAATCAGTAGCCAATCGGATTATCGAGTTCCGTCCGGACGGCAAAATCACCGATCGTCTGGGAACCTATGACGAATATCTGGAATATAAGAAATCAATCTAAAAAAGCTGCTGCATCTCGTAGTGTGAGATGCAGCAGCTTTTTGTTATTCGGTTTTTTCTTCCTGGACGACCTCTGCCTCGATGGGTGCATCTGCAGGAGCCTTGTCCTCAGAATCTGCCCAGCTTTCCGCTTTCCTTGCAACATTGGTAGCGGATTTTACCAGGGTTTTACCTAAGTCACGGAACGCATGACCCAAGCCGGTACCGGTCTGTTTCCATTGATCTCTTAAAGACATACTAAGTCACTCCTTTATAAAGCTAATGCCATCATATCATAAGTTTGATAAAATTCCAACGGATAATTGCAAATTTTAAAAAAATTCATAACTATGATAGGAACAGATATATGCTCCTGACCAGAACGGCAACCAATTCTGCCCGGGACATCGGCGCTCCGGGGCGAAGAGACCCATCGGGATAGCCGGTGAAGATTTTCTCTTTTGCGGCCCAGGCAAGCGCCTCCCTTGCGTAGAAAGAGATCTGCTCTGCATCCGTAAAAGGAGGAAGGGTATCTGATTTCGGAAGATTTGCCATTCGATGCAGAATCACGGCGATCATCTCACGGGAGGCCGGCTGATTTGGAGCAAACTGAGTCTCCGAAATGCCTTTGACGATCCCCTTTTCTGCTGCCCAGCAAACTGCGTGATAGTAATATGCATTGGGCGAAACGTCAAGGAAGGGAGAAGTAGAAGTGTATTTCGGCTCCCCTGCTGCACGGTAAAGCACAGTCACCAGCATGGCGCGGTCGATTGAAATATCCGGTTCAAAGGTAGAATGACTCATACCCTTAATCCAGCCCATCTGAATTGCCGCATCCAATTGATGATGATACCAGCTTTGCTCCGCCACATCAGAAAAGCTGCCGGAGGGGCAGGTGTCGTCTCCGCTGCATTCATCTGCACTGATGGGATAGAGTATGGCGTCATACTCCGTCAACCATTCCCCTCGAAGAAAGTCCCTTGCCCGAAGCAGGATCTTGTCCTTTGCAGTAAAGAGATACCAGCTTGCGGTGCTTCCCATATAGCCTCTGGGGCTTGCTTTCAGAGACGGCAGGTTAATCTGAGAAAAGCTTCCGCCGTTTTCTGCCTGAATCGTGACCGGGCCGCTGATGCCAAGGCCGGAATGAAGATGGCCGCAGATGTAGACCAGTTTATCATGTCTTCCAAAGATATTTGCAAGCTCCGGGCCTTGATCTCCGATGCTGTTGTCCTTCAAGGGGTCTGTGCTATAGCCGGAGAAAGGGACAGAATCGGCGAAGGGAAAATGTCCGATCACGAAGACAGGGTACTCATCTAAATCATAATAAGTCAGCAGCTTCTCGATCCATTGAAGAGTCGATCTCTTCAAATACATTCCTCTGCGGATGGGGTCTGCGTTGGGATCATCGGAGGTTGCGGCATTTCCGTGCTGTCCCGGATTATCCGTGTTCAGAATCAAAAAGTGATAGCCGTTATAGGTCATAGCATAGCTGTAATTGCAGACAGAATCCAGCCTCACAGCGTCACTTGTATGAAAATAGGATTGCAATTCTTCCCAAAACTGTACTGCACCGGTGTTAAAACACTCCTGCTCTGAGATATAGCGCACTTCATGATTTCCGTAAGCGGCAAATACCTGTAAGGAAGTCTGATCCCCCATCAGAAGATCAAGGGAATCAAAGGCGGCTTCTACTGCTGCGCTTGTGGAATTATCTGCAAAATCCCCCGGGATCACCACACCCTTTAGGTTCGGGATATTCGCAAAATCATCGAATACCCGGCCGAAGGCTTGTGCATGGGCATCTCCGACTTTGCCGATATGAACATCGCTGATCAGGGCAATGCCCATATCGTAGGCTTCGTTTTCTCTCTCCAGCTCCGTATGGAACAACGTGCGCAGCTCTTGATACCTTACGTAACGATATTCTGCTGAGGATGATTCGGTCAGGAGTGAGGCAAGCTCCTCCATGCCTGAGCTTAGCTCCTCGCTGAAGTTGATCTCGAATGTCTCTCCGTAGCGGCGGATCTCGTGGAGCAATGTCCGGCTTTGACGAAATAGGCATTCTTCGGCAATCTGAAGCGGAGTAAGGACGCAGGGATAAACCTTCAAATCATCAATCCGCCCCTTTCCCAAGCCATAGGAACCAAAGAGATCCGCACCGATTGCAAGATCATTTAAATACGAGCTATGCTCTGTTATCTCCAATGTGGCCACCGGGATATCATCCACATAGATACGGCAGTTATCTCTTTGATTTATTGTAACCGCAATCATGTGCCAGCGGCCATCCTGCAGCTGATACATTCCTCCTACGGACATATCACCGAGCGCAGCAGTAAGATAGGCATTCTGAGGCAGATGCGCAAGGGTGAACCGACCTGCTGATAGAAGCGTTCCGCCTGCACGAAGCTGCTGAAAGTTCAGACCAATATTCGGGTCTACTTCCTTACCGCTGCCGGTCCACTGATCCATCCCACCGCAGTCTGCCCGGTACTGGAAGAGTATCGTGTAATTATCCCCTGAGAGATCGACACCTTTCAGATCCCTGATGCTGAGATAGTTTTCGGCCTTTTCTCCGAAGGAATTATGAATCGCCAGAGCAGTGCCGCCATCATATCCCTCAACATAGTCTGCAGGCCCCGAGATCTCACCCTGATTAGCAAAGCCGGAACGGTCAATGATCTCTTCCTCAAAATCTATCCATAAAACAGGTGAGACGGGATCAGAGGAAGTATCCAGGAAAACAACGTTTCCGCTTGCAAAAGTTGGGAGATGCATATTCCTTTCTCTCGACAAGCGAAGCACACTTCCCTCTTCCACAAAAACGGGGAGATCTGACGGAAACTCATATAGATACGATACATCAGAAGTTCCAAGAATCTGCACAGCTGCAATTCCGCCAAGCTCCAGACCAAGATCACCCACGTATCCGCAAACTGAGACACCCTCTTTCTGATCGGTGGGAAGCGCAGTATCTTTTCCAAGCAGCGTAACCCGATCATAATGCGACAGGCCGTAAAGGCTCTTACCATCATAGGAGAAAACGTTCAGTACAGCATCCCCTGCAATTACGCATTGCTCCGTTTTCAAAGCATAATCTGTTCCCAAAGCCGATATGGTACCGCCGGGATGAAGATTCATGGTAAGGTCTCCGTTTCTGACGGCACGGGCTTTTCCGGAGGAATGATTGCGCTGAGGCTGTAAAGAAGAAACATTGCCGTAGATATCCATGGTCAAGCTTCCCATAACAGCATCGGAATCCTGCTTTAAATGGGAATACAGATAAAGTGTATCAACCTGCTGATCCTTCCCCAGAGTAAGATGAACATCGCCGATGCTCCGGCTTTGTACTGCGCCACATTCCAGAAATACGGAAACGGAAGCTTTATGATCCAGGATTAGTTCCACATCCCCTGTGTCGTGGCGGTCGCTGCCTGCTGTAATACTACGATAAGCGCCGCCGTAAAGCCGAAGAGAGATATCATCCACCACGGCAGGAGCAATGCGATAGCCACCACGAAGATTGAAATAGCAATCCGTATCGTTAGCGGTAACGACCCTTCCCCTCCGGGTGAGAACAAAGCTCTCCTCTGCAGTGAAGTCCGTTCCTGCATAGATTGTAACCGGATCTTTTTGCGTAGCGGAAAGCAAGTTAATGGTAAGATCCTTCAGGCAGGTAGGGCCCGGAAACTGTATATTCAGACGATTCCCTCCACCGGGCTCTCCCAAGTGAAGAACCGAATCCGACTCGGAAGAGATCGTCAGTTTCCCTTTATGAAAGTCCTCCGGCAAAAAAGAGTCATTCTGCACAAGGTCTCCGCAGAGAATCAGCAAGCCACTCGCTTGAGAGGAATTGAAGAACTCCTGATTTGCAGATAGACACTCATATGCTGCCGCAAGGGAATTGACAGCCTGTTCGGGGCTGCTACCATCGCCGCAAAATTCATTGCTTCCGTCCAGGTAAACGGTGATGCAATACGTATCCGATGCCAAACCGCTCGGACAAAAGGACAGCAGAAGCGCAAGGATCAGCAGCAGCGACAAAAGGATTCGCTTCAAAAGAATCCCTCCTCAAATAGAACAAGGGCGTGTCCGTAGACACGCCCTGTTGTGATTACTTACTCAGCAGCTTCCTCGGTCTCTTCCTCGGCGGGAGCAGCGGGCTCCTGCAGAGCACGGATGGACAGAGAGATACGCTTGCGGTCAGCATCGACCTCAATGATCTTAGCTTCCACTTCCTGACCCTCGGTCACAGCATCAGCGACCTTCTCAACACGATGGTCAGCCAGCTGGGAGATGTGAATCAGGCCATCAACGCCGGGCAGAATTTCAGCGAATGCGCCGAAATCAACGATCTTAACGACCTTGACAGTAGCGGTATCGCCAACAGCATACTTGGAGGTGAACTGATTCCAGGGGTTCATCTCAGCGGTCTTGTAGCCCAGGGAGATCTTCTTCTTCTCGGCATCGAACTTGATGACGAAAACTTCGATGGTGTCGCCAACCTTGACAACCTCATCGGGAGTCTTGATGCGGCCCCAGCTCAGCTCGGAGATGTGAACCATGCCGTCCACGCCGCCGATATCCACGAAAGCACCATAGCTGGTCATGGACTTGACAGTACCGGTGTACTTCTTGCCCACTTCGATCTCGCTCCACAGCTTCTCAATGGCAGCGCGACGAGCTTCCTTGTTGACATCGCTGATGGAACCAACGACTCTGCGACGAGCGCGGTTGAACTCAGTGATCTTCATCTTAACGGTCTGACCCTTCAGGGTAGCCAGGTCGCCGCCCTTGGCAATACCGGTGCGGGAAGCGGGGATGAACACACGAACGCCCTTGACATTGGCAACGACGCCGCCCTTGTTCTCTTCGGTAATGACGCCTTCAACAACAGCCTTGCTCTCGGCAGCGGCTTCGACCTCTTCCCAAGCCTTACCGGCTTCGAGACGCTTCTTGGACAGACGGCAAGTACCTTCGGAATCGTTGACGTGAACGACCACGACTTCGATTTCATCGCCGACTTTCAGAACTTCTTCCGGCTTGACGGAAGGATCGGAGCTGAAATCATCTACAGGAATGTAACCTGCATGCTTCGTACCCAGGTCTACCTGAATCTCGGTAGCGCCAATGGCGGTAACAATGCCCGTGACCTTCTCTCCATTATTTAAAGTCTTGA
>JAZNVK010000125.1:0-6123 GCA_045592805.1 Faecousia sp. | reverse complement strand
TGGCTCAGCCTGAAGTTCTTTTTCGAGGATATGGAGCTGTCCTGCGATGCCGCCGTGCTGAAGAAGCTGGGAGAGCAGGAGAAAAAGACCTATGCCATAGCCCTCTTGGATACGGCGCAGAGCCGAAACCTCTTTGTCTCCGCCTTTGGTGGGGCGGGGCTGCGGCTGCGGGTGGAGCGAGTGCTGGCCTATCGGCGGCTGACGATCCTGTCGGCGCTGGCCTTTGTGGCGCTCTTTGCCCTCATCGCTTTGGTGCTTCTGACCAACTGAAAGGAGTGTTCCGACCATGAAACGACTGCTCTGCCTCTGCCTGTGCTGCCTGCTGCTCTGGGGCTGCAGCGCCGAGCCCATAGAAACCACCGTCACCGAGAGCGCCATTCCCTTCGCCCCCATGATGTTGGGGGATCTCTCCGTGACCATTGTGGACGGCCATGTCACCGAGGGCGCTGAGGATATGGCCTGGTTTGCTCTCCAGACCGGCCTCCCGGAGAGCCCAACGGACGGCAGCGAAGGCTGCCAAATCACCATACACCGGATCTACGACGGGACGGAATATATCTCCGTTCTCTCCTATGCCAACGGCCTGTATACCCTGGACGACGGGGAGACGAGGCGGCAGTATCCCTATCTGATCTACTCCTGCGAAAATCTGCGCCCCCAGGCCACCAGCAATTTTGCGGAGTATTATCTTCTCTCCGAAGACCCCACCATGACCTCCCAGCGCTACCATCAGCATCTGCTCTCCGCCGTTTTGCAGACGGATTTCCCGGCCACCACCGTTGTGTATACGGATTTTCTCAGCTTTGACCGGGCAGAGCGCTACGGCACTGTCCCGGCCAAATACCTGACCCATCCGGATCTGCTGGCGGTAGCGAGCTTTTGCCGGGATGGCTTCTATGTGGAGCAGCTTCTGGAGGAGCCTGACCCCGCCGCCTCCGGTCTGACGGAGACGGTGCGCAAGTGCTATGACTATGATTTCAATCCCCTGCCCGACGACAGTCTGACCGAAAGCACGGCCTGCGGCTATTACCGTGGGGAGGCCATTGGCTACGATGACACACTCTTTGATCCCAAACCGGAGGATCGGCTGCCGGAGGGAAGTTATCCCGTCCTGCAAAACCTGGGCATCTGGCAGGAGGGCGAGGGCTATGTGCTGCTGCGCTGCCACAGGATGGAGGGCTGGAAGCTGGAGGGACTCGTACCGGTATACTCGTCTCGTGAATATATAAATGGCTTCCACGCACTCTTCTACAGCGAGCTGATCCTCACCTGCTACGACCAAAACGGCATCCCCCAATGGCAAACCACCGGCGAGATCTTTGTCAGATAAAGCCAAAACAAGGCATAACGTAGGGGCGCACCTATGTGTGCGCCCGAAAACCGCACTGCCATGGAGGGCGCACACACAGGTGCGCCCCTACGGGGTTTGTTCGTCAGTAACCGGCATGGCGGTGATATTCCGCTAAAACTTCAGGAGGTTTTCTTATGATCCGTTTTCTTTCCCGTTGCAGGTGGCCGGCTTTGCTGCTCTGCCTGCTTCTTGTGGGCTGCAGCACTGCGCCGCAGCCTTCGGCGCCCTATGTACCCTACAGTGTGGAAGTTTCGACCCTCCCCTCCGTGGAGGTTTCCCAGGTGCCTGACGAGGTAGCGACCCTGGGGGAAACGCTGGTCAGGGACAATGTTTTTTATGATGCGGTGGCCTTTTCTGACCGGCTGCTCCGCACGGAGGTCACGGCCCATGACGAGGCGGCCCGGACACGAGAGCATCGGGTTTGGATGATGGACCCCTACGGCGAAACCCTTGGGGAGTACCGCCTCTCTGCGGAGGAGGCCTACAGCGTCCGCACGCTGACAGCCACCGAGGACGGCGGCTTCCTCTTCGTTTTGGGCTTCTCAGATCTTCAATACGGCCAGGGAAGCTGGGCCGGAGAGGACGGCTACGCTTCCCGTGTGATCCACTGCGACAGCAGCGGAGCGGTTCTATTTGACACAGAATTCCCCCAGGTAAAGGGGGGTGCCCTGGATTTCTGCATAGAGGCAGAGGGGCGCTACTATTTCTTCGGCGACGTGGAGACCCCGGAGACCGATGTGACCGGGATCGCCTCCCCATCGGATATCGCCCTTTGGATTCTGGATGGGAAGGGAAACCTGTTGCAGCAGAAGATCATCGCCGGTTCCGACTTTGAGAACTTGCTGCAGGTGGAGCAGAGGGATGGGAATTTTGTGCTTTCCCTGTGGTCGCAGTCCACGGACGGTGACTTTATCGGCTCTTCCGGCGGCGGCTATCCTGTGGATTGGGTCTTTACCCTGGACAAAGATCTCAACATCCTGGCCGGGAAGGAGCAGAGCGGAAGGGATTTTTCCGATGACAGGATCGGCTTTTCCCGGGGGAAGGCCCTCTATGTCAGCGATTTCAGTGAGGATGTCCCGGGCACGCCCACGGCCTATGTGGACTACGGCGACTATTACCTGCTGGTCTGGCTGCACATCACCGGGGAATACGAGCATACGCCGCCCACAATCAGCGCCATCTGGCACACCTGGGAGACGGTGTATTCCTTCTACAGCCGGGAGGGCGAGCTGATCTATCAAGGCGCCGTGGATTCCACCCCGGATTACGGCCGTATTATGGACGAATGGGACTAAGACAGCCCTAAGACAGCAAAACGATCCCGTCACGAACCACCTGCGTCAAACATAAATTTGTCGGTCTGTTTAGGAACTAACAACTAAGAGCTAAGGACTAAGAACTGAGGTGTGCCTCCGGCACAGATTTGGAATATATATACCGTCAAACAGCTTGCCGATCAATATTCGATTGTCGGTTTTTTGGAAACTTTTTCTCTTTGGCTTCGTCTAAAGGGTAGATGGGCGGTTCTTATTTTTGAAATTCTGTCCGTTTTTGTGCATTTGAGCGTTATTTGATTGATTTTGTTTGAATTTGATAGAAAGAGAGGCTGATTTCTATGCGAAAGTTTTTGACCTTCCTGGCTTGTCTGTTGGCGCTTTGTATTTTGGGCGGCTGCACCCTCACGGAAGCGCCTCCGGATACCTCCACAGAGCCGGACAACAGCGAAAGCCAGCTGCAGACCACGGCACCTACGGAGTCCGACGAGGATCTTTTCACCTTCACCCGTGAGAATTTCCCCGTGATGGACGGCTCCACCTCTCTGGTTCCTCTGGGCGAGGCAGTGGCCTCGGTGCTGCTGGGGGAGAGCCGTGAAGAAGTGGCGGGTCTGGTGATTTTTAACCGCACCACCCAGTCCTACCGCAACCTGATGTTCGGCTACGCAGAGCTGCTCATTGCCAGCGAGCCCAACAGCGTGGTCTTTGAAGAGATGGCAGAAATGGGCTTCGAGATCGAGATGAGCCCCATTGCCACCGATGCCCTGATTTTCGTGGTCAACGAGAATAACCCCGTGGACAGCCTGACCACGGAGCAGATCCGTGGCATTTACGCCGGCGAGATCACCAACTGGAAGGAAGTGGGCGGCAAGGACGAGCCCATTCTGCCCTTCCAGCGCAATGCCGATGCGGGCAGCCAGTCTTTGATGAAGAAGCTGGTCATGGGGGACACCCCCTTTATGGAGGCCCCCACGGAGTATGTGGTGGGCAGCATGATGGGCCTCATGGAGGCGGTGAAGAGCTACGACAACTCCGCCAATGCCATCGGCTATTCCGTCTATTACTATGCCAACGACATGCGCATGGCCGAGGGTCTGAAGATCCTGAAGGTCAACGACGTAGAGCCCAACGGGGAGACCATCCGCTCCGGTGCCTATGCCCACACCAATGCCTACTACTGCGCCATCTCCGCCGACACCCCGGAGGACAGCCCCATCCGCATTCTCTACAACTGGCTGCTGAGCCCCGAGGGGCAGTATCTGGTGGAACGGGAGGGCTATGTGGCGGTGCTGCCCCCTGCGGAGGAATAAATGATGAAAAAGCTGCTGATTATCCTGCTCTGCCTGGCTCTGGTGGGCTGCACCGTGGCAGAGCCCCAGCCCAGCCAAAAGCCCACGGAGTCCCCCGCCCCCACAGAGCCCGTCGCACCGCCTCCCAAGGATCAGACGGTCAAGACCGACTACAGCCAATACAGCCCCAGAGAAACGCTGCAGCCCCTGTACCTTCCCATGGAGACAGCCTGCGAGGATCTGCAGCCCTCGGAGGACTACGGCGCCATCTATCCCTATGTGGGGACGACCCTGGCCTCGGCCTACGGCGGCAGCCACTATGTTTACGGCATCATGGACGAGAAGGGACAGCTCCTGACAGCGCCGGTTTACCGCGATGTTCAGCGGCTGGAGTACTGGGACTATTACCTGGGGGATGAGCGGGTGATTCTGCCCTTCTGGACGCTGACGAAGACCGAGGTTCTGGATCAGGGCGAATATCCGGTCTACCACAACCGCTATGCCCTGGCCTCTCTGGACGGCAACTGGGTCACGGAATGTCGCTATACCGGCATCTCTGTGTCCGACGACCGCATATTGGCCATGGAGTGGGATGGGGAGAGAGACTCCTTCCGCTTTGATTTATTCGACACCGAGGGCAGGCTGCTTCTGACCTCGGAGGAGCTGGAGATCCTTTCCCGGATCCCCAATTCCATCAGCTATGCCGGCTATTCTGACGGCATGATCCGTCTGGATTACTACAACTACACCAAAATAGACGGCAACGTCTGGTACATCACCGGCGACGGCAGCACCTGGTACATCGACCCGGAAGGCAGTGTTCTTCTGGGCCCCTACGCCTCCGGTGACCATTTTAGCGACGGCCTTGCCATGGTCAGCGACGACTATGACAGCTATTATTACATCGACAAGACGGGAAATCCGCAGTTTGACCGGAGCTTTAACGGCGGCGAGTCCTTCAAAAATGGGGTGGCGCTTGTGAACAACGGCAGCCGCTATCAGGTGATCGACACGAAGGGCAAGGTGATCCTGGACACCATGGGCTACAGCTCCATCTATCGGGATCGGGAGTATTTCGTCTTCTCCACGGACTATGTCAATACCTACTACGACCTTCAGGGACAGGTGGTCTACGAGGACATCCCCTTCAACTGGAGCTATGTGGGCCACGGCCTCTTCTCCGACTGGGCCGAGGAGATCATCCACGGTGAGACCCAGCGGCGCTTCACCGTCAGCCGGGATCCCGATGCCTACCACTATGCCCAGAGCCTGTGGGAGCAGGGCATCGAGGCGCTCCTGGTCTCCGATTACACCGGCAGCGTGACCAAAAGCTACCTGCTGGACGAAAATGCGGAGCTGATCATGGAATTTGAAGGGGGAGCCTTCGTCCTGGAGGATGGACAGCGGAGCCTTCTGATCATCAACGACGGCGGCAGTTTCAAAGTTTACAATGCGGAGCTGGAATATCTCTTTTCCTGCCCCAGAGAGGCCCAACCGTCCATGGTCTGCGGCGATCGTCTGATCTGCTTCTCGGAGCAGTACAGCCTCTGCTATAATCTGGAAGGCGAGCTGGTTTTCTGCTATCCCCTGCCCGGCTTCGGCGGAGATTGAGGGAGCATTTTCTGCTATCTCCTGCCCGATCTCGGTGGAGATTGAGGGAGCATTTTCTGTAAACTGCCACCGGATGGCAGAGGAAAGCGGCGGTTTTCCTGCCTCCCGATTTTCCCACCCTAAAGCACAATTGAGCGCAATATGAGCGATTTCGAACGAATATGACGCAAAAAACGCACCCGATTTTTCGGGTGCGTTTTTTCTTCCTTAAGTAACGGAGCGCGGTGCGTGATGAAGGCTGTGATCAAAATCTGCCGCGCCATCGTTAGAAATCGTAGGGGCAGGATATCCTGCCCGTGGCACAACCCCACCGCACCACCGATCAACCCCGTAGGGGCGAACCCATGTGTTCGACCTTGGCACTGCTGACAGGCTATGCTGCTACAACAGATCAATAAATTTGCCATAATATAATTATGTAAACCGCGCTAATTTGGACACAGGGCATTTGAAAACAGGAGCAGCAAGGCAAACGGCATCCTTTGCCCAGTAAGTCAAACAGGAATTTACCGAACAGTTTGCCGCAGCCAAAGCCTTCTCCTTGAGGAGAAGGTGGCAGCCCGAAGGGCTGACGGATGAGGTGGTGTGCGATAGCACG
>JAZNVK010000124.1:0-2763 GCA_045592805.1 Faecousia sp. | reverse complement strand
CGTAGAGGGCCAGATAATCGCCCTCATGGATATCGTAGCCGTCGAAATCGGAGTTCCGGGCAGCGTAGGTGATCTGCATGGTGTCCACCGTGGCCAGAGCCTCGGTCATAGCCTCCACATTCTCCTCCTCGGTGCCGTCGGGATTAAAGTTCAGCATGGCGGTTACGCCCTGCGGAACGGTCTTGCTCTCGATGACCACCACCTTCTTGGGGGTCAGGGCATCCACCTGCTGGGCAGCCATGATGATATTCTTGTTGTTAGGCAGAACATAGACCGTCTCAGCGGGAACCTGGTTCACCACTTCCAGAATGTCCTGGGTGCTGGGGTTCATGGTCTGACCGCCGGAGATGATGCCGTCCACGCCCAAGTCGCGGAACACAGTTGCCAGGCCCTCGCCGGCGCACACGGACACCACGCCCAGGGGCTTTTCCGGGGCGGCGATGGCGGGCTCTGCAGGAGCGGCGGCAGTTGCCTGTTCGTTCAGCACCTTCTCGGTGTGCTGCAGGCGCATATTCTCGATCTTGACGGTGACGAAAGAGCCGTAGTCCATTGCCTCATGGAGGGCCTTGCCGGGGTCATTGGTGTGGACGTGGACCTTGATGATCTCATCGTCGTCCACCAGCACCAGGCTATCACCCAGGCTGCTGAGGAAATCACGAAGCTTCTCGGGATCTAATTTGTTCTCCCGGGATATGATAAACTCGGTGCAGTAGGTAAAGGTAATATCTTCGGTGTTAAAATCGGAAAAGGTCGCCTCGCTGGCAGTTGCCTGGGTCTCGCCGGCAGCGGGGGGCTGAATGTCCTTGCCCTGCATCGCGGCCAGCATTGCTTCCAGTGCGAATACCCAGCCCTGGCCGCCTGCGTCCACCACGCCGGCCTTCTCCAGAACGGGGTTCTGGAACTGGGTCTGTGCCAGGGTCTTCTCGGCACGGGCGATGGCTGCGGTGAGCACGGTCTCTACACAGTTTTCCTTGGCGCTTTCCTTCACGGCCTTGGCGGCACTGAGACGGGAAACGGTGAGGATGGTACCCTCAGCGGGCTTCATAACGGCCTTGTATGCGGCTTCCACGCCGGAGGTCAGCGCCTCGGCAAAGCTCACGCCGTCACATTCTTCCATGCCCTTCAGGCGCTTGGCAAAGCCACGCAGCAGCAGGGACAGGATGACGCCGGAGTTACCTCTGGCACCACGGAGCATGGCAGAAGCGGCGGTGTCCGCAACCTTGGTCAGGCTGGGATTGGTCAGCTTCTTCAGCTCGGTGGCTGCGGCGTTCATGGTCATGGACATATTGGTGCCTGTATCGCCGTCGGGAACAGGGAACACGTTCAGGTCATTGAGTGCCTGCTTGTTCTTGTCGATCATGGCGGCGGCGCCCAGGAGCATTTTTTGCAGCGCAAGGCCGTCGATGGTATATCTCAATGAATTGCACCTTCCTCTCAGTCGAGAACCATAGAGTCAATGATCACATTGACCTCTTTGACCTCGGTATCGGTCTGCTGAGAGACCATATAGCGGACGCTGGAGATAATGGAGTCGCCCAGAGCGGGGATGTTGACACCGTGGTCGATCATGATATGCAGATCGATGGAGATGGTGCCGTCCTCGTTGCAGGTGACCAGCACGCCCTTGGACATGGATTCCTTACGCAGCAGGTGAACCAGACCGTCCACCATGGAGCGCATGGCCATGCCCTTCACACCGAAGCAGCTGGTAGCTGCGTTGCCGGCGATCTTGGTATAGACACTGTTGGAAACATTGATGCTGCCAAGTTCGTTTTCTCTGCGGATCATAGGGAAATGTCCTCCTTTCAGATCATGCTGGCTTCCCAGCAGTCGGGGGCGGGGATCTGAAGCAGGGTCGCTACGGTGGGAGCCACATTGGCAAGACCGTAAGCACCGTCCTTCAGAGTGTAGGTTTCGGTGGCGTCGCAGACGATAAAGGGAACGGGATTCAGGCTGTGGGCGGTGCGGATGGAGGTCTTGCCCTTCTTGGTCTCGGTCATCTGGTCGGCATTGCCGTGGTCAGCGGTGATGAGCAGGGTGTAGCCCAGGCGCTTGGCAGCGGCTTCGATCTCAGCCAGGCAGGCATCCAGGGACTCCATGGAGCTGACAACCGCTTCCATGACACCGGTGTGACCCACCATGTCGCCGTTGGGGAAGTTGCAGCGGATGAAGTCGTAGTCCCTGGACTCCATGACCTCCAGCATACGGGCGGTGATCTCCTTGCACTTCATGGCAGGGGCCTGCTCGAAGGGGATCACGTCGGAGGGAATCTCCTCATAGGTCTCCAGCTCCTCGCTGACCTTGCCGGAGCGGTTGCCGTTCCAGAAGTAGGTCACGTGGCCGTATTTCTGGGTCTCGGAGATGGCAAATTCACGGATACCGTGCTCGCACAGCAGCTCCGTCAGGGTGTTGCGGATCACAGGGGGCTGCACCAGGTAGTTGTAGGGGATCTTCAGGTCACCGTCGTACTCCAGCATACCGGCAAACTTCACGCCGGTGTAGTCGCCACGGTCAAACTTGTCAAAATCCTTGCGGTCGAAGGCCAGGGAGATCTCCTGGGCGCGGTCGCCGCGGAAGTTATACAGCACAACGCTGTCGCCGTTGGCAATGGGAGCCACGGCCTTGCCGTCCTCGGCAATAACGAAGGGGGGCAGATCCTGGTCGATGCAGCCGGTCTCTGCACGGTAGGTCTCAATGGCCTCCCTGGCAGAGGCAAACTGACGGCCGATGCCACGGACATGGGTGTTCCAGCCGTCTTCCACC
>JAZNVK010000123.1:0-5526 GCA_045592805.1 Faecousia sp. | reverse complement strand
TCGGATATTGTATGCTTTCATAGGGTGATTGAGATGCGGTATGAAATTCTGAAGTTTGAGGCCATTCGGAATCTTCGAATCGATGGCGGCTATACGCAAAAACAAATTGCAGAGCTGTTGAATATCAAGCAAAATACCTATTCCCAGTATGAGATCGGGGTTTTGAATTACCCCATTGAGGTTCTGATGAAGCTGGCCGACTTTTATGGTGTCAGCGTGGATTACCTGCTGGGAAGAACCAATGTCAAAGCGCCCTATCCCAAGAGATGACCTTACTTCATGAATGATCAGCGCCCGGAGCAGAGCAAATGCTGCTGTTCCGGGCGCTTTCCTTTATTTGTTTACGCTTCGCAAATTCGCAGTTCTATATGAGACAAGTCTTCGTTACACAGCCCTCAGGAACGACCTCCGGTGCCTCACGCAAAGCATTCCACGGCGATCACGTCTGTCATCATTATCTCTATATTGGAACGGCTGGTTGCGGCATTTAGCTGGAGCATTTTCCAGTTTGTCATCCTGCTGTCGTACTGGTCATGAATCACCATATTTCCCTTTTTAAATAAGGAGGAAAATTTCTTCAAGGAGATCTCCTTCCATCCGTTTCTTCGCCGGTTGATTCTGCGGATAGAGAGAAAGGAGTCCGGAGGGTCGTTGGGGAAATTGTCCTTATCGATGATGAAAGCCAGCTTCTTTCTCAGCGGCTTCAGCGCCTGCCCGTTTTCGTCCTCTGCGTAAAAGCCCTTGGGAAAGGACAAAATGATTCTGTCATTCTCTACAATCAGGGAATCGATTTCGTAATCGTGGATCTGATAATTCATAGCGGTCTCCCATTTGTAAAAGATTGCCTCGCAATGCCATCTGCGGGATAAGCTCCCGTTGCTCCCTTGCTTAAACTTTACAGATAATACAATATCTGGTTCGTGCTGCTCTCATCGGATTCTCAATTTCGGATCCCCAATCAGCAGTTTCGTGGGTGAACACGACACACCATTTCATCGTTGCGTCAAAAACATACAAGTCATCAGGGAGAAATGCATCCGGGTCATACATATTCTGCGCTGTTAATCTGTAAGAGTCATACCACTCTTTTTCAATTCTTGCGGCCAAGGCATGTGCGTCCGCTTCGCCAATGAAATCAACGATCTTTTTGCCTTGGTAATAAGTATCCTCGCCCCTCTCTGCCATAAAGCAGACAGGGCCGCTGTGTTCTTTCAAAAACGCTATAGCAGCGTCCATGGAGGCTCCTGCGAAATCCGGATTCATTTTGTCCCACATATAGGCTTTCTCATACCAGTCTATGGTGATTGGATAGTTGGTTTCTGCCATTTTTGCAATCCAATCTTTTTGCTTAACTTGAAACTCATCCCAGGACATAACAAAGCAATTGATAAATGTTTCACGAATTTCTGTCGTATTATCAAGGAATTTGATATTCATGTTGTAAACCTCCTATGTCAATAGCCTCTTATCGGGTAAAGCTATTTTCACAAGCCTCATTTTGCCATCTCACAAATGTCTATTCCCGACCTGTTCAAGTTTTCCGGTTTGTTCGCCTTAGTTTGCAAATCCTTCGTATGAACCGAAATGCGGATATCGTCGTCGGCCTTTTTATGAATTGACACTTCGTGTCATGAATTGATGCTTCGCATCATGATTTCTCGCTGCGCTCCATGAATTGAATTGCCGACTGCTCTATTATGCCCCGCAGGGCAATTCATGGCAAAGCCGTTTCATGCGACGCAGGCGTAATTCATGCCAACGGCAATTCATTGTAGAATCAATCGTTTGTTAAACAAACGATTGATTCTACATGGCTGCAGCGAGGGAACATATCCAGGGCTTCGGCGTGGAGTAGTTTATAGTTTTTGTCGCAAAGTAACTTGACATCTCTTGCTAAAGTTGCCGGGTCGCAGCTGACGTAGACCACCTTCTTGGGGGACATTTGGGCGATGGCCTCGATGACATCCGGGGACAGTCCCTTTCGGGGCGGGTCTACCACGATCACGTCGGGACGAATCCCCTCTTGGCTGAATTTCTGAGCAGCCTGTCCTGCGTCGGCGCAGAAGAATTCCGCATTCTCGATGCCGTTGCGACGGGCATTTTCTTTCGCATCGGCAATGGCCGCCTCCACGATCTCTACGCCGATGGCCTTCTTTGCCTTCTGCGCCAGACAGAGGGTGATGGTGCCGGTACCGCAGTAGAGATCCAGAACAGTCTCCTCTCCCGTCAGACCGGCGGCGGCGATGGCCTTGGCATAGAGCTTCTCTGCCTGATCCCGGTTGACCTGGTAGAAGGAACGGGGCGAAATGCGGAAACGGAGGCCGCAGAGCACGTCCTCAATATAGTCTGCGCCCCAGAAGGTTCGGGTCTTCTCCCCCAGAACGGCGTTGCCCTTTCGGGTGTTGCTGTTGAGGGTCAGGGAGCGGAGCTGGGGCAGCTTCTGCCGCAGGGTGGCGATCAGCTCTTTTTCCCGGGGCAGCTTGTCGCCATTGACCACCAGACAGACCAAAAGCTCTCCCGTGGCAGCGGCCAGGCGCACAAAGATATGGCGCAGAAGTCCCGTGTGCTTTACCTCGTCGTAGGGGCTGATGCGGTATTCCTTGACCCAGGCAAGAACGGCGGCCTTGGCCCGGTCTGCGATTTCCGGCTGGATCAGACAGCGGTCGATGGAGATCAATTCGTGGGTTCCCTTCTTGTAAAAGCCTGCCTCTGCGGACTTTTTTCCCATGGCTACAGGGAACTGTGCCTTGTTGCGGTAGCTCTGACAGCTCTCTGCGGCGGTGATGGGCAGCTGTGTCAGGCTCTGTCCTCCCAGGCGGTTCAGGGCATCCAGCACACGCTGCGCCTTGATGGCGCTCTCTGCCTCGTAGGTGATGTGCCAGAAATCGCAGCCGCCGCAAAGCTTGGCATAGGGACAAAGGCGGTTGATTCGCTGCGGGGATTTTGATATAATCGTTTCGATCTTACCGAAGGCATTGTTTTTCCCCACATGGGTAATGCGCAGGTCGTAGACCTCGTCGGGTGCCGCATTGGGTACGAATACGGCGCAGCCTTCCACACGGCAGACCCCCAGACCCTCGCTGGTAAAGCCCGTGACCTGGGCTCGGTAGATCTCGTTTTTCTTCAGCATAAGCAATTCTCCTGTTTCACGTGAAACATTTTGTTTTTCTTATTATACTACAGTTTTTGAACTTCGTAAAGGTGATTTCATGCTGACTTATGAAAATTGCAGGCTCTGCCCCCGGCAGTGCGCTGTGGATCGGAGCAAGGACGAAAGAGGCTTCTGCAAAATGCCAGGGAAACTCACAGCTGCCAGAGCCATGCTCCATTATGGCGAAGAGCCCTGTCTCTGCGGTGATGCCCCCACAGGTGCCGTCTTCTTCAGCGGTTGTACTCTGCGCTGCGCCTATTGTCAAAATGCGGAGATTTCCCTGGGCTGTAAGGGACAAGCTCTTTCTCCCCAACGCTTGCGAGAGATTTTTCTGGAATTGATCGAAGCCGGAGCCTCCTCCATTGACCTGGTAACACCCACCCAGTTCTTGCCGGAGATTCTGCCTGCACTTTACCCAAAATTGCCCGTTCCGGTGATTTACAACTGCGGCGGCTATGAACGGGTGGAGACCCTGCGCGCACTGGAAGGTCTGGTGGATATCTATCTACCGGATTTCAAATACAGCGACAATCAATTGGCGCAACGTCTTTCCGGCGCTAAGGATTATAAAGAAGTCGTCTGTGCGGCACTGAAAGAGATGTACCGTCAAACCGGTACGCCCAGCTACGACCAAAACGGCAAGATGACAAAAGGAATATTAATTCGCCATCTGGTGCTTCCGGGTCATGTGGATAATTCCCTTGGTATAGTGGATCTCATTGACCAACTGTTTCCCAAGCATGATGTACCTGTCAGTCTGATGAGCCAGTATGTGCCAATGGGCACTTTGGAAGCGCCGCTGAATCGCAGCGTCAGCGAGGAGGAGTATGCGGCAGTTCTCAGCTGGATGGATTTCTGTGGCTTAACTGAGGGCTACAGACAAGAACTGAACTCCGCTACAGATGAACTGCTTCCCGATTTCAATTTTGAAGGAATTATTTGAAACAAACGTTTGCAATTTCTTCTGATCTATGATATACTGAAGAAAAGCAAGGAAAGGCTGTGAGCTTTATGCCACGCAAGAGCAATAAGCGCCAGGAAATTCTTAGTTTTCTCCGTCAATTCTCCGCTGAGAACGGCTATGCCCCCTCGGTGCGTGAGATCATGGAGGCCGTTGGCCTCCGCTCTACCGCTTCTGTACATTATCATCTCAGCGAACTGGATAAATCCGGGCAGATCCATGTGAACGGAGCAAAAAATCGTGCCATCCGTGTGGAGAGCAACCGCGGTATCCCCCTGATTGGCGTAGTCACTGCCGGTCAGCCAATTTTGGCAGTGGAAAATATTGAGGGCTATCTCCCCTGGGATGCCGACGAGGGCTGTTTTGCCCTACGTGTACGTGGCGACTCCATGATTGAGGCCGGTATCTTCGACGGGGACAAGCTCATTGTCCGTCCTCAGGCCACGGCAGATAACGGCGAGATCGTGGTGGCGCTTTTAGAGGATGAGGCCACAGTAAAGCGTCTGAAAAAGCAGAAAGGCGAGGTCTGGCTCATGCCGGAAAATCCTGCCTATGAGCCCATTGACGGCAGGAATGCTCAGATTTTAGGCAAGGTCAAAGCCGTGATTCGGGAATATTAACAGAAAGAAAAACAGTGTTTCACGTGAAACACTGTTTTTTGTTGAAAACAGAAAATTTCTTTCTCTGTTCCCCTAACCCTTGAAAATAAAAAAACTCTGTGCTATTATATCAACAGCAAACGGAAAGGAGGCAGCACTTTGGCTAAAGTCATCGCTGTCGTAAACCAAAAAGGCGGCGTGGGAAAAACCACCTCCGCCGTAAATCTCACCGCAGCTCTGGTGGCTACCGGCGCAAAGGTGCTGCTCTGCGATTTTGACCCTCAGGCCAACGCAACCTCCGGTCTGGGCGTGGAGAAAAAAACCGCCATCCACAGCGTCTACGACATGATTATCGGGGGAATTGCCCCGGAGAAATGTGTGGTGCATACGCAATTCGGTGATGTGATTCCCTCCGGCGCTGCCCTGGCAGGCGCATCCGTGGAGCTGATTTCCCTGGAGAAACGGGAGTTTCGCCTGAAGGCTCAGCTGGACAAGCTGCGCTATGCCTATGACTATATTCTCATTGACTGTCCGCCCTCTCTGGAGCTTCTCACCCTCAATGCCCTCTGCGCTGCGGACAGCATCCTAATCCCGGTGCAGTGCGAGTACTATGCTCTGGAGGGTCTGTCCGATCTGATGACCACCCTTCGCGGCGTCAAACGCAGTCTGAATCCGGAGCTTTCCATTTTCGGCGTTGTGCTGACCATGTACGACGGCCGCACCAACCTGAGCATCCAGGTGGTGGAATCCGTCAAGAAGCACTTCCGTGACAAGGTCTTCCCGGTGGCCATTCCCCGCAACGTCCGCCTGGGCGA
>JAZNVK010000122.1:0-14614 GCA_045592805.1 Faecousia sp. | reverse complement strand
CGTGCTATCGCACACCACCTCATCCGTCAGCCCTTCGGGCTGCCACCTTCTCCTCAAGGAGAAGGCTTTGGCTGCTGCAAACTGTTCGTCATATTTCTGTTTGACGGACTATATATTCAAATCCCGTGCCTTAGGCGCAGCTTAACCACCATTAATATCCTCCCCAAAAGAAATCGGAGCAGCCCGTTTCGGGTTGCTCCGATGCGTTTCTTTTTGCTTAGTCGGCCAGTTCCCGAACCAGGGCTTTGCCCTCGACCAGGTTGGCCATGATCAGGGTGCCGCGGATGGCGACCTGGCGCTCCAGAAGATCGGTGAGGATGACCATGTCGTCCTGACATTCGATGGTCATGACGTTCTGCATGGCGATGTTCTCGGGGCGCAGCTCGTTCTTGTAGACGGTGGAAAGACACATGGCTGCTTCCTCCTTACTTCAGGGATGCCAGCACCGTGGCAAGGCGCAGGTTGCCCTTTTCAAATTCACTGACGGCGGTGAGCACCTGACGGGCGGCGGCTTCGTTGCCCAGCTGCTCCAATTTGCCTGCCAGCTCTGCCAGCTCGCGGGCGTGGGCGGCATTGTGGTTGACCATGTACTGCATCAGGGCCAGGGTCTCCTGCATGGGGTCGCAGCCGGCGCAGCCGGAGCAGCTGTGAGCGCAGCCGTGGTCGTGGTCATGGCTGTGTCCGTGGTCGTGGAGATGCTCGTGGCTGTGGCTGTGCTCCTCGCCCTCGTGGTGGTGGCTGTGGCTGTGCTCGTGGGTATGGGTCATGTCCCCATGGCTGTGCTCATGGGAGTGGCTGTGCTCGTGGTGATAGAAGGTATTGAACATCATAAGAATGACTCCTTTATTAAATAAGTATATTTATTATAGCGGTTTATCCCGGGATTGTCAACGGCAAAGGAGATCGGCATACTGCAGCCGTACCAGCTTTTCCAGATCCGAGGGGGCGGCGCAGATCTGCAGGCCGATGCGTCCGGCGCTGAAGAAAATCTTCTCCTGCTCCGCTGCGGAACTGTGGATCGCCGTGGGGAAGGGCTTCTTCATACCCACGGGGCTGCAGCCGCCGTGGATATAGCCGGTCAGGGGCAGCAGCTCCTTCTGGGGCAGCATGGCGATGCTCTTCTCCCCCACGGCGGCAGCGGCCTTTTTCAGATCCAGCTCACCGCAGACGGGGATCATGAACACATACTGTCCACCGCTTTTTCCTGTGGTGACCAGGGTTTTATATACACTGTCCGGATCCTGCTGCAAATAGGCGGCCACCTCTGCGCCGCTGATGACGCCCTCATAGCTGTGAACGGTGTAGGGCAGCTTTTTCCGGTCAAACTGACGAATGGCATTGGTCTTATCCATGAGACACCTCCTGTGAAACTTCCCGTAGTCCCTCCGTCGAAAATTTCGATGAAATCAATCCAAATGATCTGTTTTACCAATCCGTGGTCTTACTATATACTAAGCCGGAGAAAAATACAAGTCCGGAGCAAACTTTTATGCCCGAGATTAAATTCTGCCACACTCCTTCCGCTCCGTTTCGAGCACTTTTCCCTGCCTGTCACAGAGAGGAAAAATATTCTATGAAAAAAATGTAAGAGAATTTTCATAAAAGACAGGTGAGAGGGATTGCGATCAAACAAGTTAAACAAGTTTCTGTTTTTGAATTGGGAAAAAATCACATTTTCTCTGGTGGTATTCGACAGAAATGAAAGTTGCTTTTTGTTCAAAATGTCGCTATTCAAAATTCTTTTTTGAGAAATCCAAAAATATTTAGCAAAAATGGGGCGTATGGGCGGTTAGTTGTTTCTTTTCACGAAAATCAGTTTACTTTTTTTCGAAAAACTGGTAAATTTATATGGTAGCCGGTGAAAATTGTTCGGCCGTCTTTTTTCACCGGAAATTGTCACATATGTTACATGAGTCTGTAACAGGAGGGAAGTTAATTTGAAAAAGTATCTGATTCGAAACTGTGAATTGGCAAACTTCGACACCATGACGACTTCTACCCGTGAGATTCTGGTAGAGGGCGAGCGCATCAGCAAGATCGCTGAGAAGATCGAGGCTCCCGAAGGCTGCGAGATCATCGACGCCAAGGGTATGATTGCGATGCCGTCCTTCGCTGACTGCCATGCTCACCTGACGCAGTCTGTCCTGAAAGGACCCATGGATGATTACCCCATTACCACCTGGTTGGTGCGTCTGTTCGGCATTGAGGATATCATGAGTCCCGAGGAGAACTACTACTCCAGTCTCCTGGGCTGCTTGACCGCCCTGCGCTGCGGCACAACCGTCATCAATGACATGGCTGGTTGGGATATCCTGGACCCCGTGATCCAGGCCGTCCATGACAGCAAGATCCGTGCCACCATCGGCATCAGCACCACCGATGTGCCTGAGAACGAGGCAACCCCCATCATCTCTATCGATGAGGCTCTGCGCCGTTCCGAGGTCGTCTACAACAAGGTTCACAACAATGGCAAGATGCGTGCTTCCGTTGCTCCCGCCGGTCTGCCTGCCGTTTCCGGCCGCATGGCACAGGAGCTGAAGAAGTTCGCAAATGAACGTGGTCTCGTGTTCCACACCCACCTGGGCGAGGGCAAGATGGAGACCAACAATGTAGCCAAGGCCTATGGCCTGGGCGGCGAAGCCGAGGCGCTGGAGCAGCTGGGCATTCTGGATAAGAACACTCTGCTGGCCCACAGCATCTGGCTCAGCGACCACGAGCTGGACATCATTGCCGCCTCCGGCGCCAACCCTGTCCACTGCCCCTGCACCAACCTGAAGATCGCGGACGGCATCCCCAAGATCGCCGCCATGGTCAAGCGTGGCATCAATGTCACCATCGGCTGCGACGGCGAAGCCTCCAGCTCCAACCGTGATATGATCCGTGAGGCCAGACTGGCCGCCTACCTGCAGAAGGGCTGGACCCTGGATCCCTGTGTCCTGGATGCCGGTACCGTCTACAAGATGATGACCATCAACGGCATGCGTGCGCTGGGCTACGACGGTCTGGGCGAACTGAAGGAAGGCAACATTGCCGACTTCATCTTAGTGGATATGGATCATGACATTGCTCTGATCAACCCCGACTTCAAGCTCAACAACTTCCTCTATGCCGGTGACGGCAGAAACGTGGACACCGTGTTCCTGGGCGGCGAGATCCTGCTGCGCCATGGCAAGTTCACCTTCATCGACGAGGAAGAGATCGTAGCCAAGGCTACCCCCGTTATCCGTGGTCTGAACAAGAAAATTATGAATATGTAAGAATTTAAGGAGAAAATTATGGAATTTATCAGCAAGAGATTTACCGACAAGGAAGGCAAAATGTTCCATACCGGCGTTGGCGAAGGTGAGCTGGCTCCCTCCGTTCTGATGCCCGGTGACCCCGCCCGCAGCAAGATCATTTCCGGCTGCTTCAAGGACGCAAAGTTCATTTCCTCCCGCCGCACCTACACCACCTACACCGGCGTGACCCCCAACACCGACACCCCCATCTCCGTGGTTTCCTCCGGCATGGGCCCTCTCTGTGTCAGCACCGTCGCTGAGGAGCTGAAGCATGTCGGCCTGAAGAACCTGATCCGTGTCGGCACCGGCGCTGCCCTGCTCACCGACTACGAGCCCGGCCGCATCATCATCGCTACCGGCTGTGTCCGTGGCGACGGCTGCTCCTATGAGTATGCGCCCGCAGAGTTCCCCGCCATTGCTGACCCCTATGTAGTCAAGGCTCTGGTCATGGCTGCCAAGGAATTCGGTGAAGATCCCATCGTGGGTCTGTACCGCGCCCATGACTCCTACTACAGAGAGACTTCCACCGCCATGATCTCCACCTACGAGCGCATGAAGCCCTGGGTAGATGCCGGCGTCAAGATGGTCGAGAACGAGAGCGCCGCTCTCTTCACCATTTGCCACCGCCTGGGCATCCGTGCCGGTTCCATCTGCGTGTCCCACACCAGCATGGTGGAAGGCACTCCCTACTACGTCGGCCCCGACTCCCAGGAAGCCTATCCCTGGGCCTTCGAGCCTGACTTCATGGCAAAGCGGATCCTGCAGTGCAGCAAGATCGCAACCCGTGCCGTTGAGATCCTGGAAGAACTGCTGAAAGACATCTAAGGAGGAGGAAAAACATGGATAACCTGAGAAATAATTTTGACAGCGTGCCTCAGTACGAGGCCGACAAGAAGGTTCACCACCTGAACCTCAACGAGAGCCAGATCGCTCCCGGCTGCATCCTGACCTCCAACTTAGAGCGTACCAAGGTCATTGCCGATACCTTCGACAAGGCCGAGTACCTGGGTCAGCACAGAGAATACATCACCTACACCGGCGAGAAGCACGGTGTTCCCATGAGTGTCATGTCCTGCGGCAACGGCTGTATGCCCATGGAGATTGCTGTGGAAGAGCTGCGCCATATCAAGTGCAATAACATCATCAAGGTCGGCACCTGCTCCGCCATTGATCCCTCCATCAAGCCCGGCACCCTCATCGTCCCCACCGGCGCCTGCCGCTGCGAGGGCGCTACCCTGGAGTACCTGAACCTCCAGTATCCCGCCGTGGCTGACCTGGACGGCTTCTGGGCTCTGAAGGAAGCCGCCAAGGAAGTTGGCGTCACCGTGAAGGACGGCATCGTCCGCACCCACGACGCTCTGTTCCTGGAGTCCCGTTTTGCCCATGACGGCGTTGCCGAGCGCATTAAGCCCTGGCAGGAGCTGGGCGTGATCGCCACCGACAACGAAGTCGCCACCATGTACACCGTTGGCTCCATCCTGCAGATGAAGACCGGCGCTGTCCTGGTCGCTGTGGACAACCTGGCTACCGGTGAGGCCATCGACTTCGAGAACGAGTACGACAAGCTCATCGCCCAGGCCATCGAAGTCGGTACTCTCGCCCTGTCCAAGCTCATCAGAGGTTAATTTATGAGAGCCCCGTCAGGCGCTTTTCTCGATCCGGTGGTGGTAGAGTCCCTGCGCATTACCACCATCGGCAAGGACACCAGCGTGTATATCGAGATCTACCGCCGTCTGCGGCGGCTGATCGAGAGCGGTGTCCTGAAAGCCGGCGATCCCTTACCCAGCGAGTCCGCCTTGTCCTCGATTATGTGTGTGGGGCGCACCTCTCTGCGTACCGCCCTTTCCATACTCTATGAGGACGGCTATATCGAGACCGTCCGAGGGAAGGGGAGCTGCGTCACCGGGGATGGCCGTAAGGAGAAGCACCGCCGCAATTTCCCCTCCGACATCCTGCTTCCGCCGGAGCGCATCGCGCTTCTGGGTGAGCTGCACGTGGCGGATGGAAAGCTGGAATATGTCCGTGGGGATGACTTCCTCACCGATAAGCTGGCACCTGCCCCCGGCAAGGAGATCCTGCAGTTCCAGCAGTTGTATTATCTCAACGATAAACCGGCGGTACTCTCGTTTTACTACTTTGTAGATGATCTGTTTCCGCTGTCCATCACCGACGACCTGGACAAGGTCTACGGTGAACTGGCAGCCGCCCTCAGCGCTAAGACCGTCACCGCAGAATATGAATGTCTGCCCATCCGCTCGTCCAAGCCCGCCGGACTGCAGAGAATGTTGCCCCGGGGGATGCAGACCCTGGTCACCACCCAGTATATCGGAAGCAACGGCATCATTGCCTTCTGTAAGGACTATTACAACACCGAGGTCATGCGGTTCCGCTTTGCCCTGAGAAAGTAACTGAATATTGGAGGAAAACTGAATATGAAATACCAATCCGTACGTTTGGATAACCCCGCCGGTAAGCTGTGGCACATCGGCGTCAACGAGAACGACATCGGCAAGCACGTCATCCTGCCCGGCGACCCCGCCCGCTGCGAGATGGTTGCCCAGTATTTTGACACTGCCGAGTGCAAGGGTGTCTCCCGTGGCAACCCCACCTTCACCGGCAAGTACAACGGTGTGGATGTCTCCGTCATGTCCACCGGTATGGGCGGCATGGCCGTTGCCGTCTGCGTGGAAGAGCTGAAGCACATCGGTGCCAAGACCCTGATCCGCATGGGTACCAGCGGCGCTCTGCAGCGTGATATCCCCTCCGGCTCCTTCGTTATCGCCACCGGCGCTGTCCGTGGCGAGGGCGCTTCCAAGCAGTACATCTCCGCCGAGTATCCCGCCATTGCGGATATCGACGTGGTCTGCGCTCTGCGTCAGGCCTGCGAAGAGTTCGGCGTCAAGCCCTATCTGGGCATTGTCCGCAGCCATGATGCCTTCTACCTGGAGAGCCCCGGCGCTCACGAGGGTTGGGAAGAGCGCATTAAGCCTTGGACCGATGCCAACGTTCTGGCCATCGAGAATGAGAGTTCCACCCTCTTCACTCTGGGCTCCCTGCTCCGTGGCCTGCGCTGCGGCACCATCCTGCTCACCGGCCCCAACCTCTACGAGGCCCACGGCGCCATGGGTACCATGAACGATCCCGACTACCCCAACAAGGTCAAGCTGCTGACCAAGATCACCCTGCGTGCCATCGAGCTCATCGACAAGCTGCCCGATCTGCCCGAGAAGAGGTAAGAAATGGGAACAAAGATCAAGAATTATATCCTCAGCTATAACGCAGGCTCTTTCTTCAAGCGCCTTCTGATCGTTCTGCTGTCCCTGGTTCTGATGAACTTCGGCATTGCCTGCTACTATCAGTGCAACCTGGGCGCTGACCCCTTCTCCGTCTTTGTGGAAGGCGAAATGGCACTGTTCGGCAAATCCGCCGGCTGGTGTACCAATGTTAACAATGTATTCCTGTTTGCGCTGATGCTGATCATCGGTCGGAAGTACATCCATGTGGGCAGCATCATCGGTGCATTCATCTCCGGCTGGCTCATCAATCTCTCTTGGGATCTGCTCGATCTGGTGAAGAACTATGTTACCGCAAATTTCCCCCAGTACATGCTGGCAACACAGATCGCCATGCTGATCGTAGGTCTGGTGGCCTTTGCGGTGGCAGTCGGATTGTACGTCTGTGCTGACATGGGTGTCAGTGCGGTGGAAGCGATCCCCCTCTGGGTGGAGGAAAAGACCAAGATCAATATCCGCTGGCTCCGCATTGCAGAGGATGTCATCTTCATGCTCCTGGGTATCCTGCTGGGTGCCATCGCAGGCAAAACCATCTTCAGTCTCAATCCCGAGCTGGAGCCTCTGACCGGTATCGGCACCATCCTGGGCGCCTTCGGTACAGGGCCCATTATGAAGTGGTTTATGGATCTGGCTATGAAGCCCTTGACCAAGTGGTTCGGCCCCCTGCGCAAGACCGAAGCTGCCAAGGAAGCCTGAGGGTGTGACAGAACATGAGTAAGCTCAAAAATTACATCTGCAGCTACAATATCGGCTCTGTCATTAAGCGTCTGGTGATGATCATGCTGTCCATCGTGATCATGGACTTCGCCATTGCCTGCTATTTTAATTGCGGTCTGGGCTCCGATCCCTACTCCGTCTTTGTGAATGGTGAGCATTATCTCACCAATCTGGATTACGGCGATATCACCAATATCAATAACGCTGTGCTCTTTGTGCTGATGCTGATCTTCGCCCGGAAGTACATCCATATTGGCACGGTGGTATCCGTGGGCATCTCCGGCTTCCTGCTCAATGTGATCAACGGCTGGGTCAGGCAGAACCTCATTGCCGATCAGCTTTGGGAGCAGAGCCTGATGCTGGCAGCAGGCGTAGTCCTCTTCGCCATCTCCGTGGCACTGTATATTGTCGCGGATATGGGTATGAGTACGGTTGCCGTTATCTCCGTATGGCTGGAGGAGAAGACGAAGATCAATATCCGCTGGCTCCGCATCGGCCAGGACGTGTTCTTTACCCTGCTGGGTATGCTCCTGGGCGGCATTGCCGGACATACGATCTTCAGCCTGAACCCCGACCTGCATCCCCTGACCGGTATCGGCACTGTCTTGGGTGCCTTCGGCACCGGCCCCATTATGAAGTGGGGCATCAATGTGATGATCGGGCCGCTGCAAAAGTGGTTCGGCCCCCTGCGCAAAACGGCTGAAAAAGCCAAATAAAATCCGTAGTTAAGGCATCGCCTTAATAATACAAAATTTAAATTGGAGGAAAACAAAATGAAAAAGCTTTTAGCAATCCTGCTGGCAGCTGCTATGCTCTTTAGCTTCGCAGCCTGCGGCGAAGCCGGCGACGGCGAAACTGCTGACACCTATGAGATCATCATGCTCATGGACCTGCCCGGCGGCTCTGTTGACGACGGTTCCTTCTGCGAAGCCACTTGGGACGGTATCGAGAGATACTGCGAAGAGACAGAGGCTACCTGCACCTACATGACTCCCGCTGAAGAGTCCAAGGAAGCTTATCTGTCCCTGATCGACCAGGCTGTCGCCGCTGGCGGCAAGGTTCTGGTTTGCCCCGGCTACCTCTTCGAGGATGCCATTTTCGAGGCACAGGACAAGCACCCCGAGATCAAGTTCATCCTGATCGACGGCAGACCCCACAGCACTGACTATGCCGAGTATCGCACCGGCGACAACGTCTACTCCGTCCTGTTCGCTGAGCAGGAAGTTGGCTTCATGGCCGGCTATGCCTCCGTTATGGAAGGCTACCGCAACCTGGCCTTCTTCGGCGGCATGGCTGTTACCTCCGTTGCCCGCTTCGGCTACGGCTACGTTGCAGGCGCTGAGCAGGCTGCCAAGGATCTGGGCCTGAACCCCGGCGACGTCAACATGATCTACTGGTACTCCGGCGACTTCATGCCCTCCCCCGAGAAGCTGACCACCGTCAAGGGCTGGTACGAGACCGGCACCGAGGTTATCTTCTCCTGCGGCGGCTCCATCTGCAAGAACGCTTTCGCAGCTGCTGAAGAGCTGGGCAAGGCCACCATCGGCGTTGACCTGGACCAGGCTAAGGACTCCTCTACCGTTATCACCTCTGCCATGAAGGGCTGCGCCAACGCTACCTATGATGCTCTGATCGGCTACAAGAACGGCAACTTCCCCGGCGGCCAGGATGCCGTTCTGGGTACTGCTGTTGACTGCGTCGGTCTGGCTACCGGCGACAGCTGGAAGCTGGTCAACTACACCGAGGCTCAGTATCAGGAGCTCTACACCCGCATGAAGAACGACGAGGGCGGCATTGCTTCTTCCATCCCCACCGATCTGGACATTGCCGATCCCACCGAGATGACTCTCGAGTACGTCAACCTGGACTACAAGAACTAATCCATTTCCCTTAAATTTTGTGCGATGATCTTAGCGAACCGGGGAAAGGGCTTCGGCCCTTTCCCCACCACCCCTTTGTAAAAGGGCCATTTCGAGGGCACTTACTTCTTAGAAAATGAGGATTCAAATATGAGTGAACAATTTGCTGTAGAAATGCAGGGCATTGTCAAGACCTTCCCCGGCATCGTGGCCTGTGACAATGTCTCCCTTGAGATCCGGAAGGGCGAGATCCACGCTCTGCTGGGCGAAAACGGTGCCGGTAAATCGACACTGATGAGCATTCTCTTCGGTATGTATCAGCCGGAGGCCGGCGTGATCAAGGTCAATGGCAAGGAAGTACATATCACCGGGCCCCGTGACGCAACCGCACTGGGCATCGGCATGGTGCACCAGCACTTCAAGCTGGTGGACTGCTTCTCTGTAACCCGCAACATCGTTCTGGGCGACGAGCCCATGAAGCGTGGTGTTCTGGATCTGAACACCGCCAAGAAGAAAATTATGGAAATCTCTGAGCGCTACGGTCTTGCCGTAGATCCCGATGCGCTCATTTCTGATATCACGGTAGGCATGCAGCAGCGTGTAGAGATCCTGAAGATCCTCTACCGTGAAAGTGACATTCTGATCTTTGACGAGCCCACCGCCGTTCTGACCCCCCAGGAGATCGAGGAACTGATCAAGATCATCCGTGGCCTGGCAGCAGAAGGCAAGTCCATCATCTTCATCTCCCACAAGCTGGACGAGATCAGCAAGGTGGCTGACCGTGTTACCATCCTCCGCCGCGGTGCCAAGATCGCCACTCTGGATGTACCCAATACCACCAAGGAAGAGATGAGTGAGCTCATGGTCGGCCGTAAGGTCAGCTTCTCCGTGGATAAGGGCGAGCAGGTTCTGGGTGACGTGGTTCTGGATGTAAAGAATCTGGTCATGAAGCCCCGTACCGCTACCAAGAATCTGGTAGATGATATCAGCTTCCAGGTTCGCCGTGGTGAGATCGTCTGTATCGCCGGTATCGACGGCAACGGCCAGTCCGAGACCATCTACGGTCTCACGGGCATCATGCCCGTCCAGGGCGGTTCCATCACCCTCAACGGTGAGGATATCACCAAGGCCACCGTCCGCCACCGCAATCTGGCGGGTATCTCCCACATCCCCGAAGACCGCCACAAGTACGGTCTGATCCTGGATTACAATCTCCAGGAGAATATCATCCTCAAGGACTATTTCAAGCCCGGTATGCAGAAGGCCTCCTTCATCAACTTCGCCAAGGCGGAGCAGATGACCGAGGAGCTGATCGAGAAGTACGACGTCCGTACTACCCTGGGCCCCAAGACCTCTGCCCGCTCCATGTCCGGCGGTAACCAGCAGAAGGCCATCATCGCCCGTGAGATCGAGCAGAACAGCGATCTGCTCATCGCCGTTCAGCCCACCCGTGGTCTGGACGTAGGCGCTATCGAGTTCGTCCATAAGCAGCTGGTTGCCCAGCGTGACGCAGGCAAGGCCGTGCTTATGATGTCTCTGGAACTGGACGAGGTTATGGACGTCAGCGACCGTGTTCTCGTGATGTTCGAGGGTAAAATCGTAGCTGACGTGGATCCCAAGGAGACCACCATCCAGCAGATGGGTCTGTATATGGCCGGCGTCAGAAAGGAGGAGCAGCATGCTTAAGAAATCCAGAAAACTGAATACCGACTCTCTGGCAAAGCTCTCGGCGTCTGTCCTGGCTGCCCTTGTCGGTCTGCTGCTGGCTTTGATTATTCTTCTGGTCTGCGATGCCAAGAATGCAATGCCCGGCTTCCTGACCCTGATTACCGGTGGTATCCGCAAGGAGCCCCTGAAGGCCATCGGTGAGATCCTCTATCAGGCTACCCCCATTATGATGTGCGGTGCCGGTATTGCCGTTGCCTTTAAGGCAAGCGTGTTCAATATCGGTGGCGGCGGCCAGTTCCTCATCGGCGCTTTCGTCGGCATCTACGGCGCCATCAAGTGGGAATTCCTCCCCGGCCCCCTGCGTTGGATCGTTCCCCTCATTGCCGCTGCTCTGTCCGGCGCTCTGTGGGCCTTCCTCCCCGGCATCCTCAAGGCCTTCCGTAACGTCAATATCATCATCAGCACCATCATGATGAACTATCTGGCCCGTTACATGGTCAACTCCCTGATCAAGGCCACCATCTTCTTCTCTGCAAAGAGTGAGACCCAGGCCATCCCCGCCGAGGCTACGCTGCCCCGTCTGGGCCTGGACAAGCTCTTCCCCGGCAGCTCTGCCAATATCGGTATTTTCATTTCCATTGCCATCTGTATTCTCATTTGGGTTATTATCAATAAGACCACCTTTGGCTACGAGCTCCGTGCCTGCGGTCTGAATGACAGCGCCTGTAAGTATGCAGGTATCAAGGAAAAGCGCACCATCGTGGTCTCCATCATGATCTCCGGTGCTCTCATCGCTCTGGGCGGCGCTCTGATGTACATGGCCGGTACCGGCAAGGGCATCAAGGTCTATGATACCCAGCCTGCCGAAGGCTTCACCGGCATCTCCATCTCCGTCCTGGCCGGCAACTCTCCCCTTGGCGTTATCCTCTCTGCTCTGTTTATCGCCTTCCTTACTGTCGGAGGTCAGTACATCCAGTCCCATGGCTTCGTCAAGGAGATCGTCAATATCGTTACCTCTTCCGTTATCTACCTGTCCGCTTTCACCCTCTTGATCCGTATCTGGTTCGACACCATGGCAAGAAAGCGTCAGGCAAAGCATATCCAACATACTGAGAAAGGGGAATAAATAGTATGACAGTCGTATACTTTGTTGCAAAATCCTGCCTGTGCTTCTTCATTCCCCTGCTGGTCGTCGCTGTTGCAGGTCTCTTCTCTGAGAAGAGTGGCGTTCTGAACATGTGTCTGGAAGGCATCATGATCATCGGCGCCTTCGCAGGTACTCTGTTTATGCATTTCATGCAGGATCGCATGAGCGGTCAGCTTCTGCTGGTCTGTGCCTTGCTGGTTTCTGCTGCTGCCGGTCTGCTCTTTACCCAGCTCCATGCCTTTGCTGCCATCAAGCTGAAGGCAGACCAGTCCATCAGCGCCATGGCACTGAACTCCTTCGCCGCAGCCTTCGCCATCTTCGTGGCCCGTTCCGTCACCGGCTCTCAGCACATCGCCTTTGACAACACCTTCCGTATTGCCAAGGTGCCTCTCCTGGGCGATATCCCCTTCATCGGTGAGATCTTCTTCCAGGATGCTTACATCACCACCTTCCTGGGCTTCGCCATCATCCTTGTTACCATCTTCATCTTCTCCAAGACCCGTTTTGGTATGCGTCTGAGCGCCTGCGGCGAGAATCCTCAGGCTGCTGACTCCCTGGGTATCAACGTCTATCGTACCCGTTACATCGCCCTGGCCATCTCCGGCGCTCTGGGCGGCATCGGCGGTCTGATCTACGTGATCCCCATCTCCCCCACCTTCGGCGGCGATGTCTACGGCTATGGCTTCCTTGCCATGTCCGTGCTGATGCTGGGTCAGTGGAAGCCCGTCCGTCTCCTTGCCGCAGCCTTCCTGTTCTCCCTGATCAAGACTGTGGCAGCCGGCTACATGAGCATTCCCTTCCTGTCTGATATCGGCCTGTCCGATAACTTCTACAAGAGCCTGCCCTACATCATCACCCTGCTGGTGCTGACCTTCTCCGCAAACCGTGCCATCGGCCCCAAGGCCGCCGGCCAGCCCTACGACAAGGGTAGAAGATAAAATCACAAAAGGCAGGCAGCACAGGCTGCCTGCCTTTGAACGGAAAAGGAGATTTTCCCCATGTCTGAACTGAAACGGAAAATGATCATCGACTGCGACACCGGTACCGATGATGCGGTAGCGGTGCTGGGTCTGCTTTTAGCGGACAATATCGATGTCATCGGCATTACCTCTGTCCATGGCAATCTCTCCGTGGAGGAGGCAGTGCAGAATAACCTCTCTCTGGTGAACCTGGTGGGTATGGATGTGCCTGTCTACGCAGGCTGCCCTGAGTCCCTGACCTCGGGCCTCTTCCCCGGCCGTCTGCAGAATACCCTCTGCCAGACCATCCGCAAGGAGTATAACGGCGAGCCCGTCCGCATCCATGAGCCCTCTCTGGGTCTGCCCACCGGCGGCAGAACTGCGGAGAAGGAGCACGCCGTCAGCTATCTGGTGCGCACCCTCCGTGAGGCGGAGGAGCCCATCGATGTCTGCGCCGTTGGCCCCCTGACCAATATCGCCTGCGCCCTGACCATGGCCCCCGACATTGCCGGGAAGATCGGCACCCTCTATATCATGGGCGGCGGCATCTACATCGGCAACCGTACCCCCGTGGGCGAGGCAAACTTTGTGGATGATGCCGAGGCCGCAGCCAAGGTGCTGCTCTCCGGCGCCAATCTGCTCATCGGCCCCATTGAGGGCAACGAGGCAGGCTCCACCTACACCCTGCAGGATGTAGAGGAGATCGAGGCCATCGGCACTGAGACCGCCAGGTTTGTAGGCGCTCTGATCCGCCGCTTCCTGTGGCGCTGCGACTACCTGTGGAAGCCCGGCTTTGACCTGCCCCCCTATACCGTGGATCCCGGCAGCTCCTGCTGCATCCACGACTGGGCAGCGGTTGCTCCCGCCATCGACCCCCTCACCGCCACCGATGTTCGCAAGGAGCTCTGCCGTGTGGATTGCTCCGGCGGCATGGCAGACGGCCAGATGGTCATCGACCGCCGCGGCTACTACTTAGAGCCCAACGCCTCCATCGTCTACGACATGGACGAGAAGCGCTGCAAAAATCTGCTGAAGTCCCTGCTGGCAAAGAAGTAAAAAAAGCGACCCCGTCCATCAATCGGACGGGGTCGTTTTCTGCTTTTCCAGATCCTCCAGCGCCGCACGAACCGCAGCCACCACAAAGGCGGAAAAGGTGCAATTCTGGCCAACGATGGCCGACTCAACTTTCTCGATCACATCATCGGGAAAACGGATGGATTTATTGGTTGTGGGGAAATTATTCGGAATTTTGAACTTCGACATATGCCACCTCTGTAATACAATTATATTTCGATTGTAAAACAAAATGGCAGAAAATATGCATTGCATAAGCATGGCAAATGTGCTACAATGTAACGGGAGGTGAAAATATGGAAGAATACAAGGAATCCTATCTGATTCTGTTTCGGGCGGTGAGAGATGCCATTCAGGAGCTGGAAGCGCAAAACTATGGCAGAGCAAAAGACCTCCTGATCCAAGGGGAACAGAAGGCAGAAGAAGCCTACCTCCACCCGGAACTATTTGAGAAAAAATCCTAAACAGAACTTGATCTTAGGTGAATAACGAATGGTGAATAGTGAATAACGGAGGTATCGGCTCCGCCGATTCATTTAAAATCAATGCGCAAAGCGCATACCTTCGCCATTCACCATTCACTATTCATCATTCACCACTCCAACGCTATACTTCCCTT
>JAZNVK010000121.1:0-9314 GCA_045592805.1 Faecousia sp. | reverse complement strand
GACATCACCGGCAGAGAAATTCGTACCTCTGGAATCCGTATCTCCGTTAAAGGTATTGTATTCGGGCAGGGCTGTACCACCTGTGCCGGGGTTAAAGAGCTGTCTACTGCCACTGATAATGGAGAAATTGGACAGTTTGATCACATCGTTGCCGGGATTGTCCAGGCCAAGGCTCAAACGAACCTTGCCGGACAGTAGCTCAGCCATATCCTCAATGTAGACATTGCCCGTTGTGAGCTGAAGTTCTCCGGAGGAGATGGTATAGATCAGCTTATCACTGTCAGCAGGCTTCTTGAGTTCTACATGTACGGTATCGTCCTCACCGAACCAGCCCTTGAGCCAGGAATTACTGTAGCTCAGA
Organism: Faecousia sp.; assembly: GCA_045592805.1. GTDB lineage: Bacteria > Bacillota > Clostridia > Oscillospirales > Oscillospiraceae > JAZOXB01. Next base: position 8,953 of record JAZNVK010000121.1, on the reverse strand, counting down.
TTCTGCCAGCTTCCGTTGTAGAACTGGGGCTCCACAAGCCATTCCTTATTGTAATCGGAGATGCGAATGCGAGAGAAGAAGTAGTCCGAGCCATCGGTATCCTCCAGCTTCATGGTAAAGGTGGGGAAATCCGTACGGCACTTAGACATATCGAACCAGAGATCAAAGGAAATTTCAAAGCCCTTGGAAGCATCGATGGTGGGAAGGAAGGTGGCCTCTCCGCCATTGAGGAAGTGGGTCAGATCGCCGTTTTCATCATAGTGCCAGTTGGGATCTCTGTCATAGAAGCTCCACTGAGCGGCACCGGTGGTATCGGTGTAGACGGTTTCCTGGTTGCCCTGGGCATCCACATACTTGAGAATCGCAGAGAAGTCGCCGCTTGCACCCTCGGGGATCGTATCCTTGACCAGCAGCTCGAAGGAGAAGAGTCCCTGGGTATCTCCGCTGAGAACGGTATCCTCCTTATCATAGAACAGATAGACCAGCTTATCCTTGCCACTGTGGTAGCCTGTATTCTGATAGGAGGCCGCGCTTGCAGCAGTGCTCAGACATTGAGCAGAGTCTTCTACATATTCCAGAATATCGGTATTCCAGAGCACCTCTACCTGCAGGTCGGTAATGCCGTTGCTTGTAGCATAGTTCTCCAGTGCCACCGTAGCTACGATGGTCTCGCCGGGGTTAAGAGAAGCTTCGGACAGGGACAGAGAAATATCCAACTCCCCATCTTCAACAGCAGTGGTTCTTATCTTTTTAGTTGCGGCGATGTTCTCCAGTCCAAAATTGGAAATGGTAAAGCTGCCTGCCCAGGTATTCATCTCCAGCTGCAGAGCTTCATCGCCGCAGGAATCGAAGAAGTTCTCCCCTGCCGTTCCTGCGGCAGAGGGGATCTCGCAGGTGATGGTGGCGGTCTGGGTATCCGAAGGATCGCCGGACTTGGTCAGGGTCAGCTTTTTCGTTGCCGCATCCCAATCAATCTCCACATGATATGTCATTCCCGTCCATGACCAGCCTGTACCGTTAATCAGCTGCCATGCATAACCATAATCTGCGCCACGGTTGAGTACTACATTGGCATTGCAAATATGGCTGGGACTCTGGGGACCCCACTGGAATTCAAAGCGCAGGAACTCCGACTGAGAAGGTGCCTTGATGGTGAAATAGAAGGAGGATTCCGTTGCGTTGGGGTCAGCCGTCACGTCAAAGGCAATGTGCAGGTTTTCGTTGCCCTTGAAACTCTCCTTGTATACGTTGGCACCTAATGTGCCGCTGCCTGTAAAGGCCAGCGTATCACCTTCGGAGGCGTCAACCCAGCCTTCGGGCATAGTCCAATACTGAGATATTACAGGCTGATCGGATTCCACCGTCACTGTGCAGGTAGCTGTATTTACCCCGTCGGTGGCGGTGATGATGGCGGTACCTGCGCCAACGGCAGTCACCACCCCCTCTTCCACCGTGGCAACAGCAGGATGATCAGTATTCCAGACCACTGCGCCTGCCGCATTGCTTGCCGTCAGCGTAAACTGCTCACCGACCTTCACGGTCTTTGCCGTTTCGCTGAGGGTAAGGGGCAACTGTACCGTTTCGTTAACGAGAGTGAAATTCGATATGGTGAAAGTGCCTGCCCAGGTATTCATCTCTAACTGCAGAGCTTCATCACCACAAGCATCGAAGAAGTTCTCCCCTGCCGTTCCTGCGGCAGAGGGGATCTCGCAGGTGATGGTGGCGGTCTGGGTGTCCGAAGGATCGCCGGATCTGGTCAGAGTCAGTTGCTTCGTCGCTGCGTCCCAATCGATCTCAATATGATAGGTCGAACCCGTCCAGGTCAGGCCGGTGCTGCTGATCAGCTGCCAGGCATAGCCGTAGTTTGCACCACGGTTCAGCACCACATTGGCATTGGAAACATAGCTGGGACTCTGCGGTCCCCACTGGAATTCAATTCGCAGGAACTCTGACTGAGAGGGTGCTTTAATGGTGAAATAGAAGGAGGATTCTGTTGCATCGGGATCGGCACTCACATCAAAGGCTATGTGCAGATTTTCGTTACCCTTGAAGCTCTCCTTGTATACATTGGGGCTGAGAATGCCGCTTCCGGTGAAGGCCAGGGTTTCGTCCTGAGAAGCATCCGCCCAGCCTTCAGGCATGGTCCAGTACTGAGAAATATTCTCGCTTTCAACCGTTACTATGCAGGTAGCAGAGTTTACACCATCGGTTGCGGTAATGACCGCAGTTCCTGCACCTATAGCTGTAACAACACCATTTTCCACTGCGGCAACAGCGGAATTGTCACTGCTCCAGCTAACTTCAGCGACTGCGTTTTCAGCAGACAGGGTAAACTGTTCTCCGACCTTCATGGTCTTGGCGGTTTCGCTGAGGGTAAAGGGCAGTGCTTCCGTTTCGTTGCTCAGGGTGAAGTTAGAGATGGTAAAGCTGCCTGTCCAGGTATTCATCTCCAACTGCAAATCTTCCTCGCCACAGTTGTCGAAGAAGTTCTCCCCTGCCGTTCCTGCGGCGGAGGGAATCTCGCAGGTAATGCTGGCCGTCTGGGTGTCAGCGGGATCGCCGCTCTTGGTCAGGGTCAGCTTTTTCGTTGCCGCATCCCAATCGATCTCAATATGATAGGTGGTACCTGTCCAGGAGAGCCCTGTACTATCGATTAGCTGCCAAGCATAGCCATAGTTTGCGCCACGGTTCAGCACCACATTTGCATTGGAAACATAGCTAGGACTCTGTGGTCCCCACTGGAATTCAAAGCGCAGGAACTCCGACTGAGAAGGTGCCTTGATGGTGAAATAGAAGGAGGAATCTGTGCTACCGGGGTCGTGGGTAACATCAAAAGCAATATGCAGATTTTCGTTGCCCTTGAAGCTCTCCTTGTATACATTGGGGCTAAGGCTGCCGCTTCCGGTAAAGGCCAGGGTTTCGTCCTGAGAAGCATCCGCCCAGCCTTCGGGCATGGTCCAGTATTTGGTAATGCTCTCAAACTCATCCTCAATGGTCACAACACAGGAAGCTGTGGTCACACCATCGTTTGCGGTAATAACTGCAGTGCCTGCGCCAACTGCTGTTACCACACCGTCTTCTACCGTCGCAACCGCTGAATTGTCAGTATTCCATGTAACTGAACCTGCCGCATTGCCTGCCGTCAGAGTAAACTGTTCACCTACCTTCATGGAAACGCTTGTCTCATTTAGGAATAGGAACATCATGTCCGGCAGTACGTTGATGCCAAAGATATGGTCACGGATCGCCGCAAGATCGCTGCTGTCAATTACGTTGTCAAAGTTGGCATCTGCAGCCTTTAACCTGTTTTCGGACAGAAGGGCTTCTCCGGAGATGTGCTTGCGAATGGCATAGATATCAAAGATATCCACTTCTTTATCGTTGTTTACATCACCGGGCTTTACCGTTTGCTCCGTTGTGTCTGTCGAACCGAAGGAAATATTGTAAACCTTAAACTGTGAAGGATTATCGTTGTGGAAGGAGAACTGCAGTCCATCTCCATAGGAATAGAAGTTCTCATCCGTCACGCCGGGGAAGGTCACAGCCTGGTCGATTAGAGTTCCGGTTTCGTTGGTTACCGTCACTTTGAAAGTTTCTTCTCCGGGTTCACAGCTGAGCTGTACATGAACATTTTTGCCCGAAGCCACCCAGCGAGGAGATTCATAGACCGTTTTCCATGTTCCGTCAGGGAGGCAGTAAATGAGATCAATAGATACCTCATTATGCACACCCTTGATGCGTCCGCCAATACGAATACCGGAGGAAGCATTGTAGAACTCATAACCTGCGTCATCGGGCACATCCCCTGTGCTGTAGTACTCTACATCATAAGAAATCTGAATACCGTCCTGCAACAGATTGCCGTAGATCAGCGGCTCCAGCACTTTCCCTCCGGCAACGGCCGCAAAGCCTTCTTGGTTGGAAATCAGCCAGTTTCCTTCGCTGCTCCACGCACCGAACTGATACTCTCTTTCCGAGAACTTCGCGTCAGCCCATGCGCCATGGTCCCAAATGATATCATCCACGCAGTCAGCAATCAGAGAAACTATCGATGCACCTTCCACGTTGATCGCAACAAACTGTGCATCATCGGTACCGTCCATAGTGCCGCTTTCGTAGGCACAATAGCCGTCAACGTAAATCTTATAGTTGATGGTACCGCTTGTCCCGGCGGCCGGCTCTACTCCCACATAGGTGGTGAAGGTTTTGAAGCCCATGCCGGAAATATTTACATCCAACTGTGCCGTTGCGTTAAAGCCAACACCCTTGGAGAAGGTACGGGAACTGCCGTTCATCAGCAGCTCAATGGCCTTGCCTTCGACGGTTTTGTCCCGCTGCACTTCGCCGTAGCTTGCTTCGGCGCTGCTCCACTGCATATCGCTCAAATAAATTTCATTGCTGTTTCGCAGGAAGCGAACCGCAAAATCCCAGGATTCCTTGCCATAGGTGACTTGGACCGTCGCAGTTCCCGGAACACCTGTCGCCTGTTTTACTGTCACCTCTGCTTCCGGGAGATGCTCTACCGTTAAAGTGGGCGCAACGGTAGAATCCAGCAGCATATTGTAGTCCCCGCGATAGAATGCATAACCATCCAACACTTTTCCGTCAGCATAGACAGCGGTGATCAGTTTGTCGTAGCCAATAGCATCGAGAATGATCGATGCGTTCGTCCAGCTTTCCTCGACCGTAGCAGCCCCGCTGGTAATCAAGCTTAAAATAGAAACATCTTTGACATTTACAGTAACATGCTTTACACCATCAGCAGGAGTCAGCGTTTCTTCTAAAAGGGTTTCGCCATCTGCCTCAATACGGAAGCTTGCCTCATTGTCACCTGCCGATGCGTCTACAGAAAGATCTGCGCTGAAAGTAGTAGCCGCAAATGCAGATATGTCGTAACTTGTCTTTTCTGCATCGCTGCTAATGGGTGTCAGCTGCTCCAGGGGGAGCGTTCCCTTGACGCAGAATCGAGCGCCTGCCCAGTTGGCTACATCCCAATCGATGGTGTCCAGGCAGTTGACCATAAGGGTTATCTCTTTCGCCCCCTGGACATCGATGCAGATGCGTTTTGCTGGTGTTGTGGAGGTCATTCTGCCGGAACGGTAGGCAATCTCCCCGTCCAGCTTTACAATAAATTCAACGGAAGCAACCGTGGGCTTTCCCGTTTGTATGCCCACATATGCCTCGAAAACAGAATAGTCAGAGCCTTCGATCTGCAGGGTAACTTCGGAGTCTGCATTGACACCAATTCCCTTTGCAAAGGTTCGTGTCTGTCCATCTGGCATTTGCAGGCTAATGGCTTCACCCTCAACGGACAGATCCCGAGTGGGTGTGCCCCAGCCGGAAATTGCTTTGCTGAAATTCAGATCACTGAGGTAGACCGAATCCTTTACGGTAAAGCGGATGGTGTATTCTTTTTCTTCCTCTCCGCATTTTGCCCGAATGACTGCCTCTCCGGGAACAAAAGAGGCCTGCGTGATGGTCACCTCTGCATCTTCCCGATGGGTTACCGTCACCACGGGAAGCTCCTCCTGGGAGAGCAGCACGGGAACGGTATATTCACTGCGGTCGGAACGGTATTCCTGAATAGAGAGCCCGTCCACCTTGATATTGGAAACAAGGGCATCCTCTTCCTCGAGAGAAACGGGCAAAAGAGTGAGATCATCAAAGAGCAATGCTGAGCCTGCGCTGCCGCTTGTGGTGATATCGAGAGTCAGAGCGGTACGTACAAAGAAATCAGGAAGCGTGACTTTTGTCCATTCTGTCAGATCATGCCCCTCTGCAAGAGCCAAAATATCTACAGACGCAAGCTCTGTTAACCCATCCAAAGCCACCAATCTTGCAGTATCTCCTGCTCCCAGGCCGCTGGTCTTCACCCACACAGAGGCGGTGTAGAAACCTTTGGGCAGGACATATTTTTTTGTGGAGGTTATGACGGAAAAGCTTCTGTCTGCCGTATGGGAAGCCGCATACTCGCCGCTGTGACCGCCCTCTGTAAGACAGAATGCGGACAGGTCGGTAATGGTATAGTTCACAGGGCGGGGCTTGACCGCCAGAGGGTCATAGTCCGCGCCATTGATATCGGAGTCATAGGTTTCAAAGGAGCTGTTGGGGATATCCCACACGGCACTGCGTTCATTGATTGCCGGTGCAGGCAGATAGTCATCGCCCTCACCGATCTGCAGATACAGACCAGGCGCACCCGGATCTCCTTCCCCTGCGCCACTGATACCAATGGTTTCAATCAGCGTTCCGGGAACGGTCAGGCTGCAGCCATCCACAGTTACCTGATCGGTAATGTCCATCAGAGTTTCAGACAAAATATCCCGGGCATAGATCCGTTTTCCCTCTACTGAAGCGCTGAAGTTCAGCGTAAGGCTGCGATAATATCCAAACACACCGATGGGGCCTGTCAGATCACCAACGGGGAAGTTGACATCGGCATAGACTGCCTGATCCAGCATCCTGTCATGGGTACGGGGATGGGTTGCAATGGAAATGGCGCCATTAGGGTTACGGGAAGCCGTCAGATAGGGTCTGTCACCGCTATCTACACTCGCTGTGGGCAGTTCAATACCGCGGGCAATGGCGGAAGGCGCTCTCTGAACCACATTTCCAAGAGGATTGCCTGTCCAGTCTTCATCTGCACGCAGGAAGGTCCAGTCATCTGCAAAATACTCGCCGGACAATTTTGTGTCGTATTCCCCTGCCGCATAGGCCGGCGCATAGTCCTTTTGCCAGGCAACAAGCCTTGCAACTTCGTAGCGGTTTGCACGGAGTGTTTCTATGGTGGTGCCAAGGGATGCTGACATATAAGGCATGTCGTGGCTGTCAATCCAGCCGCCCACGCTTCCCTCTTCCATATAAGCAGCAAGCAAAATCTGGCCGATTCGTTCCAGGCTCACCGCAGTATGTAAGTGGTCAGAAACATCGTAGGTCTTATACAGGTCGCTGTAGCTGAGCATATAGGCTGCTTCATCCGCAAATCCCGTACGCTCTCTGCCGCCGGTGCCGCCGTTCAATGCGCCGTTGGAACCGCCGATGGATCGCTCAATCAGCAATTCGGGGTAGACTTCCTGCGCCAGTTCTGTGATGAAACGGTGCCATTCGGAGTTATGGAAATACTCACCGAAGTCAATTTTCCAGAGGGCAATACCTGCCTCCTTGCTTTCCTCCAGTCGGGCTCTCCAGAAGGCTTCATTCCATGGCTTGCCATCGGTGGTGGCACGCTGTCCTTCGGGTTCCTGTGAATAGATCCAAAGGCCCGTGCCCTTCCAGCCGAGGTCTGTGATTTTCTGATTCAGGGTGGCAAGTCGCTGGGCTGCATCCCCTTCATAGGGGAACTTTCCGGGGTCGAGGATATCCGTGCCGATGAAATCCTGCTGGTCACCTGTGTAGGTGCGGGAGTCCGGCAGATCCCAGCCCCAGTCCAGCACGAAGTACATTTCGCTTCTTGCCTCCGGGTAGAGTGTACGAGCCCAGCCATTTTCACCGAACAGGTTTTCGTCATTCAGGCGGTCAAAGGCAGTGGGCGCATTGCTGGAGGTGTACTGCATCATCCAGGTCGTGAAGAAATTCGGCGACTGATTTTCGCGATACTCGGCCGCAATGCTGTCATTTTCGCTTCGCAAATTGACCGCTTTCACCGCCCCGATCGGGAGAAGGTCGAAAACGATTGCGCCGATACATAGTAATGCCATAATTGTCTTCACCGTCTTAAAAAGGTATTTGTATTTTGACATAGGTCATTCCTCCGCTTCCGTTCCATGTTTCCCATATTGACAGGGCAGCGCCGGATGCTGTATAATCAATATAGGATTCTCTGTGTTTAGTATCCGATTTATTCAGCAAAAAAGCAATTACATACCGTTCAAATTATATTACGTGGTGGGACAATATTGCAACATTCCACGATATACGGCGCAGGCTGCTTTTGGAGGCTCTCTGTATGGATTTCCCATGTATTCATAACTATATTGACTTTGATCCATTCTATAGAAACAGTATCTTTCGTCAGGAGTTGCAATTACTCTTTGCAGGTTGGGACAGCGAAATGCCTATTTTCAAGACAAATACAGCTGACACGAGCAGAGAGGGTTATATGTTCCACTGCGTGACAGACGGCTGCGGATATTACCAGACCGAAAATTCGATATACACACTTACCGCAGGGAACATCTTCATGTGCAGACCCGGAGAGACTGCGTTCTACTGGCCCGATGAAACCACGCCGTGGAAATACGTATTCTTCTGTCTGAACGGCAATATGATCTCGCAGCTTCTGGAAGATACGTTATTTCAAAATCACGTGTCCGTTGTCAAAACAGATGTCAGCGGTTTCTTCCGGGAGATCTACGGAATTTGCCAGGCCGCGGAAAATCAAGTGTACAGCTTGGATCATCTGGCCTCGGAGACCGCTATTCGTCTTTTGCGAATGATTTCCGCCCGTCAATCGGATTCGCTGCCGCTGTCTCAAACGCAGCGCCATTGGCAGGATGTGCAAAGATATATCCATCAAAACATGAATGTTTCCTTCACCGCCTCGGACATTGCCAAAGCACTGTATATTGATCACAGCTATCTCAGCCGTATTTCCAAAGCACAAACCGGTCTGTCGATCCGTGAGTATCTTCTCCGGTTTCGTCTCGAACGCGCAGAACGGTATCTGCGAACCTCCCATCTGCCTATCGGCGAAATTTCCACGACCGTCGGTTTTGACCATTATCCCACATTTTACCGTGCATTTCTTATGCTATACGGCTGCTCGCCGCAAAAGTACCGCAGCAACCTTCTGTCCTCTGCTTCGGCTAAAAATCTATATCCTTAGGTCTATTAATTTTGCTCTTGTCAGCAAAGTTTAGATTCAAAAAGATTTATTAAAGCGCCGTGAGTCAAAAAACTCACGGCGCTTGTTGCGTTGTTTATTGAATTACTTGGTCAGGCTGTCGAAGTAGAT
>JAZNVK010000120.1:0-32543 GCA_045592805.1 Faecousia sp. | reverse complement strand
AGGGGCAGACTGCCCCTCGTCCTAAGACAAAGGAGTGTTTCCATGCGCTTAGTGGAAGGATTGATGCTTCGGCAGGTGTTCAACGAATGGATCGCTGTGCCCTGCGGAGAGAGCGCTCTGCGGATGTCCGGCCTGATCTCTATGAACGAAACCGGCGCCTTTTTATTCTCCGCTCTGAAGGAGGAGCATACAGAGGAAACCCTTCGCAGCCTTCTTCTGGAAAACTATGATACTACCGAGGAGACTGCAGCCCGTGATGTGCAGCTGTTTGTGGAGCGGATGCGAAAGGCCAATTTACTGGTGGAAGAAGCCTTATGAGCGCCTTTTCTTTTACCGTAGAAATTGCTGGCATCAGGATTCGCATAGAAAGTCCACGGCGCATGGACATTCCCCCCGAGCTCAGACCCTTTCTCATCGAGCCATCCGAAGCCCACGAGGTCTATGAGATCGAGCTGATCCACGAACCCATGGTTTTTGATCGGCCGCCTGTCTATACGGCTACTGGCCTTGGGGTTTATCCCTATGAGAATGCAACCTACCGTGAACTGCGTCATCTGCAAGCCACAGACGGTTGCACTGCCGTGTGCTGTCTGCGTCAAAACGGCCATCACAGCCTGTACATTCCGGCAAAGGATTGGGAGCGTTACGAGCGTAACTGCACCTTGTCTGTCCTGCTGGCACCGGAGGCGCTTTTCCTGCGCCACAGCGCTTTCCTGCTTCACAGCTCCGTGGTGCGCTATCAGGGGCAGGGAATTCTCTTCTTCGGTGCTTCCGGCACGGGAAAATCCACCCAGGCAGCCCTGTGGGAGCAATATCAGAGGGCAGAGATCCTCAATGGTGACCGCTGCGTCATCCGAAAATTGGGGGATGAATTTTACGGCAGCGGTTCGCCCTACTGCGGCTCCTCCGGCATCTATCGCCGTGAGAGCGTACCCATCTCCGCTCTGATCCTTCCGGTACACGGTGCAGAGAACCGCATCGAGCTTATGACACCGGAAGCTGCGCTGCACCGGATCTACCGTGAGTGTCTGGTCAACCTGTGGGATACGGAATTTATGAACAAGCTCTTCGACCTGCTGCAGGCTCTGGTGCTCCGTGTTCCTGTCTATATGCTCCATGGCCGTCCCGATGCCCAGGCCACGGAAATTGCACGTCGAGCCATATTTGGAGGGGACTAAATGGAAAATAATATTCGCATCAAGGAGAGACTGCAGAGAAAAGCTGCCCAGGCAGGTGTTCCCATCAGCGGCACCTTTGAGCTGACCCCCAGGTGCAATCTGCAATGCCGTATGTGCTATGTACGCATGACCGAGGCTGAGATGAAGCCCTACGGCAGAGAGCTGACTGCCCCGGAATGGATCTCTTTAGGAGAGCAGGCATATGAGGCCGGCATGCTCTTTTTGCTTCTAACCGGCGGTGAACCCTTCCTCCGGCCTGATTTTCCGCAGATCTATGAGGCTATGAGCCAACTGGGGCTGTCCATCTCTATCAATACCAACGGCACTATGCTCAGTGATAAAGTCCGCCTCCTGCTGGAAAAGCGTCCACCGGCGCAGCTGAATGTGACCCTCTACGGCCCGAAGGAAAGCGCCTACCAATCCCTCTGCGGCAATGGCAATGCCTTTGCCAATACCATGAATACCCTTCGCTGGGCCAGAGATATGGGGATCATGCTCAATGTCAATGCCACAGTTACCCCCTGGAACGTGGACTTGCTCCCGGAACTGGAAGCTCTGGCAGAAAAGGAAAATTTCCGACTCCGACTGACCTTCTATAATTTCCCACCTGTCAGACGGGAGCAGAAAGCGGAGTTCTCCCGACTCTCTGCTGAGGAAGTAGGGCGCATGATCGCCCGACGGGAGCATCGCTTGCAAGGTAGCGAAAAAATCACCCTATGGGCGCAGGGGATCCTCCGATCCGATAACGCAGCGCCCAGAGTTCCGGCCTTTGAAGCACCGGAGGGAGATCCTGTCCGCTGTTTTGCAGGCAGATCTCAGTTCTGGGTCAACTGGAACGGACAAATGACCCCCTGCGGCATGCTGGATGTGCCTGTGGCAACACCCTTGACCGAGGGCTTCCTACCTGCCTGGGAGAGAATTCGGGAGGAAACTGCCAAAATCCGCCTCTGCAGCGACTGCATCACCTGCAAGGAGCGGGATACCTGCTTTAATTGTCCCGCCGTCGTGCGCACCGAAACCGGCAGCTACCAAAGCCGCCCCGACTATATGTGCCGCATGAACCACGCCTATCGGGAAGAGATCCTCGCCATTGCGGAGGAAATCAACACGGCTCAATAACAAAGAAAACCACTCGAACGAGTGGTTTTCTTTGCTGTGTAAGAGTATAATTATTTCGTATATGAGAAAGTAAATACCGTTTCGTGGGCATAGGTCTCTCCGGCTTTCAGCACCGGGGAGGGAAAATTGGCATGGTGAATGGCATCGGGAGGATAATGGGTCTCCAGGCAGAAGCCATGGCGGGGGCCATAGGCACAGCCGCCTTTGCCCTTGCGCCCTTCGTTTAAGTAGTTGGAGGTGTAGAAATGAATTCCTGGCAACGTGGTCTCCACCTGCATCACAATGCCGCTGCGCTCCGATTCTGCAATGGCCGCAGGGTGGAGCGTGCCTAAAGCGCCGTCCAACATGAAATTATGGTCATAGCCCCTGGCCTGCAGCAGCTGCAGATCGGGCTCCGCAATGTGGGTGTGAATCGGAAGCATCTCACGGAAATCCATCACCGTTCCCTCTACGGGAGTCACAGTGCCCAGGGGAATGCTCTCGGCATTGCTGGGTGTAAAGCTCTGAGCAAAAAGCTTTACCTTCTGCTCCGTGGCGCAGCCGCTGTTATGGCCGGATAAATTGAAGTAGCTGTGGTTCGTGAAGCTGCAAAGAGTGTCCTTGTCGCTGTTTGCACAATAGCGAAGCACCAGACGATTTCCGCAGAGGCTGTACTCAGCGGTGGCCTTCATTGTGCCGGGATAGCCCTCGTCACCATCGGGGCTCATAAGGCTCAGAAGTACAGAAGAATCTGTGACCTTTTCGATCTCCCACAGCCGATGGGAGAAGCCGCACAGACCTCCGTGAAGGTGGTTGTTCCCGTCATTTCGGGGTAAAATGTACTCCTGCCCGTTGAGGATAAACTTGGCACCTGCAATGCGGTTGGCCACACGGCCTACCGTAGCGCCCAGATAGCCGTCCTCCGTGAGATACTGCTCCAGGTTGTCATAGCCCAGCACCACGTCCACAGCCTTCCCGTCACGATCGGGAACCAGCAGCGTTCTCAGCGCAGCGCCAAAGGTAATCACTTCGCAGGAGATCTCCCCGTTATCCAGGTTAATCCCATAAACCGCCTGCCCATCAGCCAGGCGACCAAAAAGCCGAATATTCTTCGCATTCATGAATTTTTCCTCCTGTTTTGCTTTGCAAAAATTATTTTATCTGATTAAGGAATATATTTCAATGAAAATCTTATAAAAGTACGAAATATGGGACAAAGAAAATGATATGCTAAAGCCGGAACTGAAGAAATAACTGTTTTGGGGAGAAAGTAATATGGCTTTAAATCTGACGACCGAACAACGGAAGAAGCTTAAAGAGATCCTTGCGATTGCAGAACCTTACCCTGACAATGCTGAAGAATTGAACATCCTGGACGGGGAGCAAAAACCCGACCATATCGACAGATGGAATGCTACAATGGCTAAGAAATTCCTGGAACAGGATGACCGTGAAAAGAGTAAAAATAGATCACCTGAAAATGATAAAGAGATCTGAATTCCGGAGCATTCATGAAACTACGAATGGAAAGGTGTACGATGAATTTGCGCTTATCTAAGGGGCAGAATTTGGCAAGAGGCTGCATATTCAAATAGTGTGTGTTTCCCACCGAGTGTCTCTTAGGCAACGATCGCTGCCATGATGCAGAAAACGATCAGGCAGGGTACGGTCAGAATGGAGCAGACACTGGCGGCAACGGCACTGTCCTCCTTGGTTTTGCCCAGACCTGCGGCCAGATAGCTGCCCGGCAGGGAGCAGTAAAGCAGGATAGACCATCTGGTTTCGGCGCTGACATTGGGGACAAAGCACAAGACGCCCTGAATGATGCCGCAGAATAAGGCAAAGAGGCAGAAATGCAACACACAGATTTGGAAAATGTCCTTTCGGTTTTCCTTGCCCAGGGAGAAGTTATAGCCTACACAGAAAAGGATCACTGCGCTGACCGGCTGAGCCAGAAAGCCTGTAGTGCCTGTAATGACCTTGCCGATCCCCATATCGTTCAGCACCTGTATTGCGCCGGTGAGATTCAGCACAAGACCCAGAAGGCTCATTAAGAGCAGGGGAGACAGAAGCACCTTCTTCACAATGGTGCGTGGAGCCGGATTCTTTCCGGTGTCAGCGGTTAAGATCGCAATGACCGGAACGCAGATGATGTTCTGCGCAATATCCAGCACACCCACCCGGAATGCGCTGGCCGCTCCGAACAGCGTCATAAACAGCGGAATGCCCAGCATGCCGGATTCCTGGGCGCAGAAGAGCTGGGGCAGGTTATGGTAGGGATATCTCTTCTTGCGGAGACGGAAGGAAAGCAGTGTACTCAGCAGGATCAGAGAGAAAACCAGCAGCATGGCGGTGATGGAGTCCATGCGGAAGGTACCGGCCAGGCAGGAGTTGAACAGCACACAGGGCAGGCAGAACTTCATCACAAATTGCTGCAGACCTTGATTTCCCTCTTCCGAGAAGAGCTTTTTCCATCTGGCAAGAATACCCAGACCAATGGCCGCAAAGATCGGCAGAAGAATTTCCAGAACGGTAAGTACCTTTTCCATTTTGACCTCCTGAAAAAGAAGTGTTATTCTTATTTTATCAAATATTACGACAAAAAGACAGAGGGAATTTCTCTGATTTCGAATATTTTAGGGCAAAGAAGTCAAAATCCGATTCATCGGCAAAATAAGAAGACCTGTACTCCTTTTGGAATACAGGTCTCGATGTCAACAGCCGCTCGGAACCGGCGAAACAGGTCGCTCTTTGTACGATTTTTTTCGGCGGCAGGATGAAATAATCGACTATGCCAATCTTTGCAATGCTTGATTGTGCCGTCCGTAAGGCCAAGGATCATAGGGGGAAATACATCTGCTCGATATAGCGCTCATTGAACCAGGGGTCGGCGGCAAGGTTGATGGCTTTTGCTATTTGTACGATCCCACGGAGCTTTTCCCGGCTTTTGCCTTGCAGAAGTGTTTGACAGGCACCGCTCAGGGCGGCATTGCCCAGGATTTCCACCCGGTCAGCCAGCGCCTTGGGAAACAGACCAATGGCAATGGCAGAGCTTATGTTCAGGCGGCTGCCAAAGCCGCCGGATATATAGAAACGGTCGATCTGCTCCGGTTGAAGATCTGCGTGGTCGAGAAGGGTATCGATTCCTGCGGCGATGGCGGCCTTGGCTAATTGGGTGGCACGAATGTCTTCTTGCTGCAGTACAACGTCAGGGCAGAGGGGCAGAGCTTCACAGCCCTCAGTGAAAGCACCGGTTTCGTCGATTTTGCCCAGGGAAAGAGCAACGGCCAGGGCATCCAGCAGACCGGAACCGCAGAGCCCCACAGGCGGGGCATCCGAGATGGTTTTTATGCGCATCTCGCCTTGCTCCACAGCTACGGCGTAGACGGCACCGGGAATACTGCCGCAGCCACAGGAGATTCCGGCACCCTCAAAGGCAGGGCCTGCGGCGGTGGCAGTGACATAGAGCATACCGTCCTTCCAAAGAGCAATCTCCCCGTTGGTACCGATGTCGCAGAACAGGGCTGTCTCCTGCTTCTCACACAGACCGCCGGCCAGGAGCGCGCAGCTGATATCTGCTCCCACAAAGGCGCTGATACAGGGGGGAAGATAGGCCATTGCACTGCCAAAAGGCAGTTCCAGATCAAAGAGGCAATCCGCTTGAAAGGGTAGCCGTGCAAGGCACTTCGGATCTCGGCCGGTGAGGAGATAGAGCATGGTGGTGTTGCCCGTGAGCACGAGGGACTCCGGCCTTTGCTGCAGCCCGGCACTTTCCAGACAGCGGTTTTGTTGTTCTTCCAGACAGCGCAGGATCTGCGCCTGTAGCTGTGACAGCATACCGGCTTCAGCGGCGCTGATCCGTCCCATAACATCGGAGGAGATGCGGCTCTGGGGGTTTTCTCCCTGGGCTTGGGCCAGGAGTCTGCCGCTTCTGAGGTCATAGAGCCGGGATACCACTGTGGTGGTGCCAATGTCTACGGCCATGCCCAAGGCTCCTGCCATGGGTTGCAGAGGCGGAAGGTCGGAAAGGGGAGCGCTCTCGATTTGGGCAAGAGAAAAGCTGTTCAGCCATGCGGTGGCATCCCCCAGAAGCCGTGCGCGGCAGGAAAGACGGGTGCCGTGGGCTTTTTCCTGTTCGTCGGGGGGCGAGATGGCACCCTCCAGCCGCAGCGCGCACTTACCGCAGCGGCCTCCGCCACCACAGGGACGGGGAGGCGCAAGACCGGCCTGCTCCAACAGGCTGTGTACCGTGGGCTGGCCTTCAAAGGGGAGGTCAAAACGCTCTTCGTCCCGAAATACTGTGAGTATACCCATGGAAAGGCTACCTCCAAAGCACCGCACCGAAGAAGGTGACGGTGTTTTTTCCATTAATATAGGATAGCTCCGTAGGAGCGGTGGTTTGATAGACGTCGATGCAGTAGGCCTCCAGCGAGGGCATGGCCTCACCGGGGAAGCGGCAGGCTTCTCCGGTCTGCCTGGCACAGACGGGGCAGAGCTGACATCCGCCGGAGCTGAGATGCAGACAGTCTCCGGACAGCAACGCTCTGCTTTTCCTCTGAATGGAAAGGGACAGGCGGCTATGCGCCCGGGCGGCACGTACCATCCCCTCCACGTCGAAGGAGTCTTCCAAGGGGTGGATGCTCTGATACCAGAGGACAGCGCTGTAGTTTTGCAGCTGCGCCATGAGGGTGTCGATGTCGCCGCAGTCCGGAGGACACATCCAGCAGCGTCCGAATTTTCCGCACTGATTTTTCTCGCAGATTACCCGAAACTCCCGTGAGAGCACAAGATCCTTGCGCTGCAAAACCACAGCTTTTGCTGCCCCCAGTGCCAGGGCAAGCTGGCACAGAGCATCAGTTTTCATAGGATTTCATAGCGGCGAAGAAGGCTTCAATATTCTCCCAGCGGGCGTGGGGTGGAATGTCGCAGCCGGAGGAGAGCAGGAAATTATCATAGCCGCCACAGCGATCCAGCAGTTCCTTCACCGCCTGCTCCATGGATTGGGCTGTGCCGGTGGTGAAATGAGCGGCGGGGTCAATATTGCCCATGCAGACAGTATCAGCCGGGGCGAAGGCCATAACGGCGGCCATATCAGCGGAATTGCCGAAGTGGTAGGCCATAGCGCCCTGGGAGAAGATCTCAGGCAGCATATCGCAGACGGAATTGCCACAGTTGTGGTAGATCAGAGCGAAGCTATCCTCCTGAAGAGCCTCCACCAGGGTTTTAACATAGGGAACGGAGAACTCCTCTGCCATGGCGGGGCTGAGAATACCTGCCAGAGGCTCGGCAAGCAAGATACCGTCAGCACCGGCTTCCTTCAGGGCTCTACCGTAGGCAAGAAGGAAGTTCGTGGCCTTACGCAGGACGGTATGTACGGTTTCCGGCTCGTCAAAGCAGACGTAGAGAATCTCTGTCACACCCATCAGACGGCCTGCCAGAGAGAAGGGACCGGTCATGCCTGCAAAGACAGGCTTGTCCGTGATCTGCTCCTTTGCCAGGGAAATGGCTTCCACACACAGGGCGGTGCGGCACTGTGCCACCGGGGGAAGCTGGAGCGCCTCCGCCTCCCGGGCAGTGGTGATACTCTGTCCCGTGACCGTGGGTACTTCATCCTCAAAATAGCGCACCTCAGCGCCCAGCGCCTCTGCCTCTACAGATAAATCCATCAGGCTGACCGCAGCGGCAGTGTCGGTCTCACGGGCGATGCAGGCCATAGCTTCCGCCTGTAGCTTAGGGCTAAGCAGCAGCTCCTTGACAGAGATGTTCAATTTTTGTACCGCCGGAAAGGATAGCACAGGAATGGCCTTGCGACCTCCCGCTCCACCGGCAGCCTGCTGAAGAAAAGCTCGGATGTTCATAAGGGAGCCTCCTTATATACAATATACATTTAGTATACCGACAGCGGCAGCGCTTGTATTGTAAAACTTTTCGAAATATTGTCAATTCCTCGCCTTTATTTTAAATATATTTCCATTTTCGCTGAAAGTACCAAAAATCGAAATTCTTTACAATACAAAGAAGAGGGCGTGCGGTATGATAAGATTGTAAATTGAGAAAACATGGAGGCTATGGGATGAAAAAACGGCTTTTGAGTTTTTTGTTGGCGGCAGCGCTGTTGGTTTCCCTGGCGGCCTGCGGTGGCGGAAAGAACCCTGACCAGCCGTCGGAGGAAGTACCCTCGGAGCTGATTCCCGGCGATACCACGCCCCGTACCGATGGGAACTGGGAGCTGACGGGGGAATGGAGTATTTTGCGTGAGGAAAACGGTGACGAGATCCTTTCGGTCAGTGCCGCCGGAGCATCTACCGCCCGGAACACGTTCTTCCGCCTTCTGGATCAGTGGTCGGTGTGGGTGGATCTGCAGGTGACCCAGCCCTGTGGGGAGAGTGACAAAATGGGTCTGATCTTCACCGACGAGGCAGACGAGATATTGCTGTCTCTGACGGCAGAACTGGCTGGTGGGAAGGTGTGGCTTTCCGGTTGGGTGCAGACCCGGTACGGTCAAAAGGAGATCCTTTCCGACGAAGCACCTACGGAATATGACCCGTCCCTTCCGCTGAATTTGAAGGCGGAACGAAGGGTGGACAGCAAACGGCTTACCGTGACCTTGTCTCAGAATGGACAGGAGCTGCACAGCCTTCAGAGCCGCTCTATTGAAAATGCAACCTTTTCCGCCATGACCAGACCCGGTCTGCAGGTGGAACATACCCAGGGCAGCTTCTCGGATTTCTCCGTTCAGGCGGAGAAGAAGACCGTAGACACAGACCGCCCCATTGACGGCATCTTTGAGGCGGAGGAAAATGTGCCCACGGAGGAGTGGATCCTGGGAGAGGGCGCTGTACATAATCTGTTGGATGGCAAATCCGCCCTGGTCATTGAGGGCGAGAAGCAGCACTATGCCTGGAACGCTGTCAATACCCTGGGTGACGAATGGACTCTGTCCTTCAGCGCCGAATTCGGCAGAAGCAGCCGTGAGGTAGGCTGCGCACGCTTTATCTTTGGCCCTGAGGCGGGGATCGATGCCCCCATTTACGGCCTGGTTACCTTAAATTATACCAATAAATCGGTGAATCTTACGGTTCAGGATCTGGATGGCGGCAGCTGGGTCACCACTGCTACCTCCATGGGGTGGATCGAGGTCTCCTCACGAACCGTGCGAGTAGAGATCGCCAAGTATGCGGGGATCAACCGCCTGGCGGTGTTCCTCTATGACGGTGCAGATCTGATCTACTCCACCTTCTCCGACGAGATGCGTCCGGAGCAGATGGCATACTACCGTCATTATGGCTGTGCGGTTTTCGCCTCCCAGCTGCGGTTCAGCGGCTTTGGCATGATAGAGAGCGCCAACGAGGAAATCATGCCCTCCATGGCAGAGAAGGTCTATCCCCACGTGTCCGTGCTGGAGGTGCCGGAGGGACAGCGGACTTCCGATTGGGAGCTGAGCCGCAACGCCGTGTACTTCCGGGAGGAGGGCAAGGATGCGCTGATCATCAACTCCAAGGGCGAGGAGTATTGCTATTATGTAAAAAATACCATCTCCGGTGCCTGGAGCTGCTCCACCCAGCTGAATTTCGGTACCTATTATGCCGAATCGGCTGGTTTGCGAATTTCCTTTTCCACCACAGACAAGCGCTATGCCGCTCTGCTCTCCCTGAGCTACAATCCTGCCGGCGGCGCTTATGACATCCAGCTCCAGAGCTACATTCCGGAGACCGACGGCTGGGAGGATCTGATCCGCTCCGGCTGGACACCGGGCGCTCCCGGCAGCGAGCTCTTCCTCTCCGGTGACGGACAGGGCAGCTTTACCCTGAGCCTTCGGGAGAGCGGCAGCGGCAAGCTGATTTACGAAAATACGGTCACGCTGGAAGATAGCACCCTGAAAAACATGAAGCTCATCGGCTTTGCCGCCATGAATTCCCAGACCAAATTCTCCGCCGTTACCATGGATCTGACGGGCCCCAGGGTACAGCTGCCCAAGGACCCCTCTCAGAAGACCATGTACGGCCTCTATGTAGGAACGCCTGCTACCACCGATCGATGGTCCATGGGCGATGGTATCACCTATAACACCGAGGGAGCTCTGATCCTCTCCTCCCGGGAGGGTGTCTTCTCCCATGAACTGAAGACGGAAATTCTGGATGGCTTTGAGATCACCACGGATATTCTCTTTGGCAATCTGGATGCCGCAGGCTGCAGCACGCCCCGTGTGGCGCTGACAGACAGCGCAGGAAATCTTTTGGTGCTGATTTCCGTGAAATTTGCTCAGAATTTCTATGTGATGACCGTGGGACAGTATAACCACGCAGGCCAGTGGCACAGCCCCCTGAACGACGGCCAATGGCGGGAGGTCACGGATAACCGTGTCCACCTGCGCCTTTCCCGTGCGCCGGAGAGCAACCGTCTGGAACTGCAAATCACGGACTTTGCCGGTCGCAGCGTATATTCTGCCTATATGGATTTGCCCCAGGCACTCTCTGCCCAGATCGCAGGCTACAGCCTGGGTGTGGACAACTCCGGTGCAAAGTTCAGCAATATGTCCTGCACCCTCAGCGGCAGAACGACGAAACCGGAGAATCCTGAGGACTTCGGTCTGGTGCCCCTGCCCGAGACCCAAGCGGCCCAGACAGATCGATGGGTTCTGGATACAGGCGCAAGCTACCGCTCCGACGGGTCTTTGCTCATTGAAGGAGATGCGGTATTTGCAAGAGATCAGACGCTGGCCATCTCCAACGGCTTCCACATTACAGCAGATATCCACTATGGCTCCATTGACGGAAACGGCGTCTCCACCGCGCGTCTGGCGCTGCTGGACAGGGGAAGCAGCCAGCTGGTGCTCTTCTCCCTGAAATACTCTGTCAGCGGACATCTGATGGTAATGGGGCAGTATTGGGACGGCGGCTGGAAGGAGTGTATCACGGATACAGCCTGGCGCAGCGTGAAGGACAACCGTATCCATTTGGATTTGCAGCGTCTTGACGACAGCGGCGACCTGTATTTGACTCTCTCAGACTACAGCGGCCGGGAGATTTTCTCCGCAAAATGCGACATTCCCTACGCTCTGGCACAGCAGTTGACCGGCTATGCGCTGGGCGTGGATCACTCCACGGTGCGCTTTAGTGAGATTTATTCCTACGCATCGGATTCTGTCCTGCCGGAGCAGCCTCCGGAAGGGGAGGAAGAGGAGGAGAATCCCGATCAGGGCAACGATTACGGAGAAACGGTGGAGCCGGTGGGCTGGACAAGCGCCGACGGCATCTACCATCTGGCTGACGGCAGCATCGTTGCCCACGGGCAAGGGGATGTGTTTACCCACTGCACCGGCCAGCCTTTGAAGGATAACTACGACATTTCTGCCCGAATTCTCTTCGGAGCAAAGGGCAGCGACGGCACAGCGACTGCCCGTGTGGTGCTGGCAGCCTCGGATTTCAGCCCTGTGGGACTGATCTCCATGAAGCTGGACGGCCAGAACAACCTGATGCTTATGGCGCAGCTCTATCATGAGGGCAGCTGGTCTACGATCCTGAATGTGGATTGGATGAACATTGGAACCGACGAGATCCTTTTGAACCTGCGGCATGTGGCAGGGGAAAATCTCTGGAAGCTGCAAGTTACCGATGCCGGCGGTGCTGTCCTTTGGACGGGAAGCACGACAGAAATCCTGCCGGAGGCCACGGTTGCGGTACAGTATTTTGGGCTTGGCTCTTACAGCTCCGAGGTCAAATACCGGGATATTTCCATTGAAACATATTAAAGGAGGCACATTATGAAACTTCGAAAGAATTTACCGGCGCTTTTACTGGCCTTTGTTCTGCTGCTGAGCATTCTGACCGCCTGCGGCGAAAAGACGGAGGAGGAGCCCAGCGGCACTACCGCACCGACCTCCACCGTGGAGGCCAGCGGTGAGGACACCATCGGCGCATCCATTGACCTGCGTTCCACCGCAGACCCCTCGAACCCTGCTACCGACCCCCTGGGCAAATATGAAGAGACTGTGGTCTTCACCACCGCCCGTCCCATGGACGTGGGTGCAAACTTCCCCTCCGGTATGGATGGACTCAATAATCCCATCGTTACCGCTGTCCAGGAGAAGCTCAATGTGGAAATGGATCTGCAGTGGCAGTCTGCGGACTACGGTACCAAGCTGGATATGTGCATCGTCTCCGACGACCTGCCCGACGTATTCTGGGTAGATAATTACATGACCTATCAGGAGCTGCTGGAAAACGATATGCTGGAGCCCCTGACCAATGCCTTCCGCAACTGCGCCGGTGAATATATGCGTGATTGCTATTCCAGCTTCGGTGGCGAGATTTTTGAGCCCTACATCTCCGATGGCGAGCTCTATGCGCTGCCCAGCACCTATAACGGCTACCAGCACTCTCTGCTGTGGATCCGTAAGGACTGGCTGGATGCCCTGGGCTTAGAGGCTCCCACCACCCGTGAGGAGCTGGAGGAGGTTGCCCGTCAGTTTATGCAGAAGGATCCCGGTGGCAACGGTGCCGGTAATACCATCGGTATTGCGGTTCAGGCGAATCCTCTTGGCTCTTCCGGCACCGCTTTTGGTCTGGATCCCATTATGGCCTCCTTCGGTGCCTATCCCCAGCAGTGGATCTTTGATGAGAACGGCAAGGTGGTCAACGGCTCTATCACCCCCGAGGCAAAGGAGGGGCTTGCATACCTGGCCTACCTCTATGCCGAGGGAATCATTGATCCCCAGTTTACCACCCGTGATTACAACGACGCTCTGAGCATGATCTCCACCGGTAAATGCGGCATCTGCTTCTATCCCTGGAACCTGCCCTATGCCGCCACGGATTTCCTCATTAACAATCCCACCGGCGAGTGGATCGTTCTGGAAGCCCCGGTGAACGATGCCGGTGAGTTTACCTACTCCGAGATCCGCTCCGACTTCGGCGCTCTGTGTGTCCGCAAGGGCTACGAGCATCCCGAGGTGGTGATCAAGGTGGCCAATGTGGAGTTTGATATGTGGCGTGGCTTCGATGCCGAGGGCTACGAGGCAGTACAGCCCATTTTGGAGGCAGGTACCACCTGGACCGCCGTTATGATGACCGGCCATTTCAACCTGGAGTATGATGACGCTGTGATCCGTATCGGTGAGCTTACCGCCCGATATATCGAGAAGGGCGTCACTCCGGCGGATACCACTGAGTACAACAAGCAGATGATCGAGAGTGCCAAGCGTTATTTTGATAACCCCACCGTGGAGGATACGGAGGGCTGGATCATGTACCTGTCCCGCTATATTGCCTCAAATGCCCATCAGAATGGCAAGGAGATCGATGTGGCTTACCACTACTCTACCGAGAGCATGGCACTGTTCTGGGCAAGCCTGCTGAAGATCGAGAATCAGTATTACATGGAGACCATCATCGGCACCGCCTCCATCGATGCATTTGACGACTTTGTGGAGCAGTGGAAGAGCCTGGGCGGCGAGGATATCACCGCCGAGGTACAGGCCATAGTAGATGGCAGCAACTAAACATTAAGCAATGTGACATGTAGAAAGAGACGCCTCAAAAGAGGCGGCTCTTTTCGACAAATCCCTTATCACAAAGTGGCTTATTTTCCGTGCTTTTCCGGCTTGCCCCGGCATTCCCGGAAACGCTTTGGGGTCATGCCAACCTGATTTCGGAAGATTTTCGTAAAATAGCTCTGATCGCTGAAGCCGCACAGCCCCCCCACATCTGCCAGAGAGACCCGGTCATTGAGGAGCAGCACCTTGCTCTTCTCTACCCGGATGCGGTTTAGGTAGGGGAATATGCCCTCGCCCATTTCCTTTTTAAAAATGCTGCTCACATAGGAACGGCTCAGGTACACATGGGCGGCCACGTCATCCAGGGTGATCTTGCGATCGTAGTTGTCCTTCAGGTACTGGACGATCTTGTGGAGTGTGTCGGTGTGCTTTACCTGGGAGAAGTCGAAGGAATACTGAATAAAGCGGTGCAGCACAATGGTCATCCAGGCATTGAGATCCTCAATGGTGCTGATGGTTTCCAGCTGCCGGAGGGAGCCCTCGTTAAAGAGCAGAATCTCCTGAATTCCCGCACCGGCATCAATGGAGGCACGGGAGAGGGTCACCAGCATCTCAATGAGCCGTGCCTTCAGGGTGAAGAAGTCGGCATTGCCGGAGAAGAAAATATTCGCCAGCATCTCGTTGAACAGCGCCTGGGCACCCTCCTTGTCCCGGTCGGCAATGAGCTGGCTCAAGCGTTTCTCATTTCGGATCAGTATTTCCGGGTCGTTGCTCTTACCTAACTGATGCTGCATGGAGTAGAGCTTGCTCATGAGCTGCTCCTGATTATACAGGTACTGGCCGTAGCGGTTCTGAATGGTGCCGGACATGCCCAATGTCACCGCTCGCAGAACCTCACCGGCATGGTGTACCCGTCCTGCATCCCACTGGGGCAGGCTACGAATATAGCTTTCGGCGGCGTAGCCGCTGAGCTGCAGCATGGTGTCGCTGAGCTCACCCATGATAATGGGACCCAGTATCATGCCGCCGTCCAGCGCCCCCTGGTCATCGGTCAGGGAGGCGGCAATAAAGATCAGACCCTCAGTGCAGTAGAACACATACTGCCCATCCCAGCGGTAGGCCTCGCTGCAGCCATAGTAAAGCATATTGGCCAGCTCACAGCTGCGGCTGCAGTCACAGCAGCAGGCGCAGCTGTTTTTTACAATGGTAGGCTTTTCTCCCTCAATGCGCAGGAGGGTGCAGGCAGCGCCGGTCAGCTCGCTCATATGCAGGCAGTACTGCGCTGCCCGTGCGGTTTCCTTGCTCATGGGCTGCACCTCCTTTGTGTAGAATGACTATAGTATAGCAATTTTTACGACCAAAAGAAAGTGAAAAAAACGAATTGCAAAATATTGTCACAAAAATAGATATTCTGTTCAAGCAAATCCCCCCGGAAAGATGATATACTCGAACTATGAAAACCATAAGAAGGAGATCGATGGCGTATGACTGAAAAAGAACGGTTTATTCGGGCTTTGACCCGTCAGCCTCTGGAGGGCAGAGTTCCTACCTTTGAACTGGAATTCTATCTGACCATGGAGGCTTTGGGACGGGTGCATCCCTACCACCGCAGCTTCTACCAGTGGGATCAGATGAGCCGACGGGAGCAGGATCTGCATCTGGCGGATATTGCCGATACCTACCTGGCCTTTGTGCGGAAATATCACCACAGCGCCGTTCTGGTGCATCCCAATTTTATCGACATGGACCCCATTTTGCGGCTGCTTTACATGATGCGTGAACGGGGCGGTGAGGATATTTTCTTCCTGATGCTGGGTGACCCCACCTTCGCCATTCCCAACGGCGAGGAGATGATGGATTTCTCCATCCGTCTTTTTGAGCAGACGGAGGATTGCCTGAAGGAGGCCGGTCAAAGGGTAGATGATTGCACCCGCTTTGCCGAGACGCTGGCTGCACATCCCGGCCTGGTGGACGGCTTTGCTCTCTGCTCGGACTACTGCTTTAACAGCAATCCCTTCTTCAGTCCCGCCATGTTTGAGGAGTTTATAGCGCCTTTCCTGTCAGAGATCATTGACCGCTACCGCAAGATGGGCTTCTACACCATCAAGCACACCGATGGCAATGTGATGCCCATTCTGGATCAGATGGTGGATTGTAAGCCGGATGCCATTCACTCCCTGGATCCCCAGGGCGGTGTGGATCTGGGCGAGGTGAAGAAGCTCTACGGCGATAAGGTGGCTTTCTGCGGCAATGTGAACTGCGGCCTGCTGCAGACCGGCACAGAGGCAGAGGTAGAGGCAGATGTGCGCCGTGCGCTGAAGCAGGGCATGGCCGATGGCAAGGGCTATATTTTCTGCACCTCCAACTGCGCCTACACCGGGCTGCCGCTGGAGCGCTATGAGCAGATGAACCGCATCTGGTGGGAAGAGGGCATTTACCCGGGAGGAGCGCAATGAAGCGGCTGATTGCATTGCTTTTGTGCCTGAGTCTGCTTATGGCTGTTGGCTGCGGCGAGCAGCCTGCCCAGACAGAGCCCCCTACGGAGGAAACGCCCTCCACCGAGGCACCGCTGCCTCAGGATCACTACCTGAAGCTGGCCCTCTATGCTCAGGATGACCTCTACGATCATTTCTGGGACGAGGAAAACAACCATCTCATCCCCACCTCCCAGGGCTATGCCGATCCCATGGTAGCGCAGAGCATGATCTGGGAGCACTCCATGGCGATTTTTGATATGTACACCCTCTGGTTTGCCCTGGAGGAGGACAGCGTGGACAAAAAGGAACTCTACGACAAGTTTGTCGGGGAGTGGGCCTTCTTAAAGGAGAGCTTCACCTACGAGCAGATGACCGGTAATTTCGGCTCTGCCCCCAATATCGCCATTGACGACACCGGCTGGGGCGCAATGACCTACATGATCATGTACGACGTGCTGGGTGACGAGGACTGCCTCCGCCTGACCCGTGACTGCGTGCGCAATGCCTATGATTTCTTCAAGGACGGAGAAGTGGGCAACGGACTGTGGTATCATGCCACCCTGGATACGGTGGACACCCAGAGCTTTAAATCTATGAGCTATGTGGGACTTATGTATGCCGCCCTGGAGTACACCATGGCCACGGGTGATACCTGCCTGCTGGAGGACACCCTGGCACTCTACGACTGGACAGAGGAGAACATGCTCCGCAGCGGCACCAAAACCTACGAAAATGCCCTCAGCGGCAATCAGAGCCTGACCGTGGAGATCGCTGACAACCTCTACTGGATGGACTATAATGTGAACCGCAGCGGCAGAGCGGTGATCAATGGCCCCGATGGCGGCCATGCGCCCCAGACCATCGACGAGGCAAGCAGCGTTTCCTGTCTCTTTGCCAATATGGCCATGGGCTGTATCCATGCTATGCTCTACGAGATCACCGGAGAGCAAAGCTATCTAGATAACGCCATCCGCACACTGCGTGCCCTGAACGACTGCAGTCTCTACAGCTTTAAGGGTGCCTATGTCAACGATCGGGATGCCTGGGCCGATGCCATGTTTGTGGGGCCCTGGGTGCGACGGGTACTGACCTTGCCCGGGGTAACGGAAGAGGACCATCAGCGTATCTTTATCACTGCCGACCATATTACCCAGCGAGCCCGTACGGAAGACGGCTATTATCAGGGCGGCTGGAGCGGCAGTAAGGTCTGGAATGACAGCAATGTACCCCAGCAGATCATGACCACCGCAACCACCGTAAATATGGTCACCGCCGCAGCGCTGCTGGAACGGCTGCTGCAGGAATCGTAAAGGAGAAAATCAATGAGTATTTTACAGGAAATCAGTGAATTTCTGCAGAAGGGCAGAGCCCCTGTGGTAAAGGAAAAGGTACAGGCCGCTCTGGACGAGGGCATTGATGCCAAGACCATCCTGGAGGAGGGGCTTATGGCAGGCATGAGCATCGTAGGCGAGCGCTTTAAGAACAACCAGATATTCGTCCCCGAGGTGCTGATGTCCGCCCGTGCCATGAAAATGGGTGCGGCGGTGCTGCAGCCTTATCTGGCAGAGGGCGGCGCTGAGGAGCGTGGCGTGGCGGTCATCGGAACCGTCAAGGGCGACCTCCACGACATCGGCAAAAATCTGGTGATCATGATGCTGGAGAGCAAGGGCATCCGGGTCATTGATCTGGGCGTGGACGTCCCGGCAGAGCGATTTGTGGATGCTGCGGTGGAGCATAACGCACAGGTTCTGTGCTGCTCCGCTCTGCTTACCTCCACCATGGGCGAAATGCGCAAGGTGGTAGAATATGCCACGGAGCGTGGTGTCCGTGACCGCTTTAAGATCATGGTGGGCGGCGCTCCCGTGACCCAAAGCTACTGTGAAACCGTAGGTGCAGACTGCTATACCGACGATGCCGCCTCGGCAGCGGAGGCAGCCCTGGCCTACTGCAACTAAAAAATAAATATTAGGAGGATCTGAGATGAAACGCACACTTTCCATCCTGCTGGCCGTGGCAATGCTCTTTGGGCTGCTGCCCCTGAGCGCTGTGGCTGCAGACAAGACCCCTGCGGATTTCGGTTGGTACACCGACAACAGCAACTTCTCCGGCTGGACAGCCGATGAGGACGGCACGGCATTTACCGTGAGCTACGATGGCACGAATTCCAAGCGGATTTGGAAGCCTGTCATCGAGGATCCTCAAAATTTTGAGATCAGCCTGGATGTGGACATTCTGGCCGTCCGTGGTTATGTGCAGGTGCTGGGCGTCATGCTGGAGCTGAACCCCTCCGGCGGCAACGGCGACCAGATCTACTGCCCCCAGTACGGCAACTGGTTCAATGCCGCAGGGCAGGCGGCTAAGGTGACTATGACCCGTGAAAACGGCGGCGACCTGAATGTCACCCTTGCCGGTGTCAACGGCGACACCGTGTCCTTTACCAGAACCCCCGGCGACGGCAGTAACACCAATCTGGAACTGGGCGTTATTGATGCTGGTGGCAGCGCCCTGTTCAGCAATCTGACCCTGGGCAAGGAAGAGGAAGAGGAAAATCCTCCTGCAGCCTCTGATAAGAGCCCTGCAGATTTCGGCTGGTACACCGACAACAATAACTTCTCCGGCTGGACAACCGATGAGGACGGCACGACATTCACCGTGAGCTACGATGGCACCAACGCCAAGCGGATGTGGAAGCCCGTCATCGAGGATCCTCAGAATTTTGAGATCAGCCTGGATGTGGATATTCTGGCTGTCCGTGGCTATGTGCAGGTGCTGGGCGTCATGCTGGAGCTGAACCCCTCCGGCGGCAACGGCGACCAGATCTATTGCCCCCAGTACGGCAACTGGTTCAATGCCGCAGGGCAGGCGGCCAAGGTGACTATGACCCGTGAAAATGGCGGCGATCTGAATGTCACCCTTGCCGGTGTCAACGGCGACACCGTGACCTTCAGCAGAACCCCCGTTGACGGCGGCAACACCAACCTGGAGTTGGGTGTCATCGACAACGGCGGCAGCGCGCAGTTCAGCAATCTCACCATCCGGGAAGAGGAGGAAACGCCGGTTCTTGACAAGTCTCCTGCGGAATTCGGCTGGTACACCGACAATGCGGATTTCACCGGCTGGACAGCCGATGAGACCGGCACTGTCTTTGCTCTGACCTACGGTTTGGGTGCTACCCGCATGTGGAAAAACCTGCTGCAGAACACCGGTGACTTTACCGTAGACGTGGATGTGGACGGCGACAGTAACACGGCAGCTTATCTCCAGGTCTGCGGCATCATTGTGGAGCTGAATGCCACCGGCGGCAATGGCGACCAGGCCTACATCAAGGTAGGCGGCGTTGGCTACGACTGGCTGAGCGGCTCCGGCTGCAAATTCCATGTGAGCATCTGCCGCCAAAATGGCGGCGACCTGACCGTTACCGTCACCGGAGAGGGGAACGCCACTCCCTTCACCAAGACAATCGCACCGACCCAGGACAACGAGAATCTGGAGCTGGGTCTTTACCGTGGTGCTGTCAGCTTCTCCAATGTTGCAGTGGTCTGCGCTCCGGCGCAGCCTTCCGAGGTCTCTGTCAAGATCAGCCATACGGTTTCCTTCGATTCTGACCTGCAGATGAATTACCGCATTAAGTATGAGAATATTGCAGCTGCTGTGCCGGGCTATGTTACCGAGGGCGCCTATCTGCTGGTTGAAAAGGATCGCTATCCCATGGGCGGCGGTGAGAAGACCGTGGAGACCGTGACGCTGCAGCCTGATCTGGTCAGCGACCCCGACCGTATGCTCTTCAGCCTTCCCGGCATCCAGTCCGTGGAGATGGGCAGCGAGCTGAGGGCAGTGCTCCACTTCTTCGACGAGGCAGGCAATGAATACTACACGCAAATTGATATCTACTCCGTCCTGGCCTATGCTCAGCTCTGCTATGACAGCTACACCCATGAAGAGAAACCGGAACTCTATACCCTCCTCATCGACTGCCTGAACTACGGCGCAGCAGCGCAGGCCGCTTTCGACCGCCGTGCGGACGAGCCGGTCAATGCCGGCATGGAGGCATATCAGCAGTACGCCACCACCCAGCTGTCTTCCGAACTCACCGACGTGAGAACCTATGTGGAGAACCAGCGCTCCATTACCGCCGTCACTGCCATGGGCTTCTCTGTGAACTTTGCAGATAAGACCGAGATCAATGCCAAGCTGACCATTGCCGATGGTTACAGCAAGCAGGACATCACTGCTGTCAAGGTGCTCAACGAGAACGGCGAGGAAGTGGCAACCCTTACCGAGTTTACGGAACTGGATGACGGCAGACTCCAGGTCACCTTCACCGGCGTAAAATCCGTGAATATGCGTGATATGTACTACTTTGTGGCATACGTAGGCGAAGAGATCGCCTCACAGAACGTGGGCTACAGTGTGGAGGCATACGCCAGAAGCAATATCAACTCCGCCGATGCCAAGCTGGCGCAGCTGGTGAGAGCTACCATGTACTACGGCGACGCCGCAGCCTCCTGCTTTCGGGCCGGGTGAGACGCAGTACATGTCTTCGGCACTGAGTGCTCACCGGGATCTGTTACAGAATTTTTGGGACGAAGAGGGCAATCATCTGCAAAGCACCTACCACGGCTACGTGGGAGCGGAGCGGCAGGATATGATCTGGGATCACGGCATTGCCATCTTTGACATCTATACCCTCTGGCAGGCGCTGCCGGAGGGCAGTCCCGACCGCCTGAATATTACGGAGCTGCTCCGGGGCGAATGGGACTATCTGAAGACAAGCTTTAGCTATGAGCAGATGACCGGCAATTTCGGCGCTGCTCCCAATATCGCCATCGACGATACAGGCTGGGATGCCATGGTCTACCTGATCATGTACCAGGTGCTGGGGGAGGAGGAGTGCCTCACCCTGGCACGGGACTGTGTCCGCAATGCCTATGACTATTTCAAGGACGGTCAGGTGGGCAACGGCCTCTGGTACACCGCACAACGGGATGAAAACAGCGATAATCGTTTTAAATCCATGAGCTACGTAGGGCTGATGTATGCCGCTCTGGAGTATACATTAGCCTCCGGAGATGACAGCCTGTTGCCGGACACTCTTGCGCTATACCGCTGGACAGAGGAAAATATGCTGCGTAGCGGCACAAAAACCTATGAAAATGCTCTGGAAGACGGCAGAAGCCTCACGGTTACAGCCAACGACAGCCTGTACTGGATGGATTACAACGTAAACCGCACGGGGCGAGCCATTGTCAACGGCCCTGACGGCGCTCTGGTGCCGCAGCAGGTAGCAGAGGCAAGCAGCGTTTCTGCCCTCTTTGTGAACATGGCCATGGGCTGCATCCATGCGGATCTCTATGCCATTACCGGCGAGGCGCAGTATCTGAACAATGCCCTGCGCACTCTCCGGGCCCTGAACGACAGCGAGCTTTACAACAACAATGGCGCCTATGTCAACGATCGGGATGCCTGGGCCAATGCCATGTTTGTGGGACCCTGGGTGCGGCAGGTTCTGACTCTTCCCGGGGCGACCCGGGCGGACTACGACCGCATTTTCACCACCGCCGACCATATTCTCCGCTACGCAAGAACGGAGGAGGGCTACTACAAGGGCGGCTGGAGCGGTGGTGAGACCTGGGATGCCTATGCCGACCCCAAACAGATTATGACCACGGCGACTACCATCAATATGATCACCGCAGCGGCGCTGTTGGAAAAGCTGCTGCAGTGAGAAGGAGGAACAAATGAAACGGCTATTGTGCATGCTTCTTTCTGCGGCGCTGCTTTTGGCGCTACTGCCTATGGGCGTGTTGGCTGCAGAACCCTCTCCTGCAGACGAGGGCTGGATTACCGACAACAATAACTTCAGCGGCTGGACCGTATCCGACGGTGCTTACACCGTCCGCTATGACGGTGCAGGCTCCCAGCGGATCTGGAAGGAGCAGTTTTCCGACCCTGAGAATTTCACTTTGACACTGGACGTGACTGTCCTGTCCATCCGAGCCTATATGCAGGTGCTGGGTGTACGGCTGGAGCTCAATGCCTCCGGCGGTAACGGCAATCAGATCTACTCTCCGGATGCCGACTGGTTCAATGCCCAGGGGCAGCAGGTGACAGTGCGCCTGCACCGGGAAAACGGCGGCGCTCTGGAAGTGACTTATACGGGCAAAAACGGCGATACCGTCAACTTTACCAAGACGCCTGCCGACGGAAGCAGCAAGAATCTGGAATTGGGCGTCATTGACAATGGGGGCAGCGCCACCTTTGCCAATATTGTGCTGGGTGACAACGGAGAGCAGCCCGAGGATCCCGTGGATCCTCCCGTCTCCGGCAAGACTCCCGGGGAGTTCGGCTGGTTTACGGACAACGATAACTATAGCGGCTGGACGGTGGACGATGAAGGTGCGATCTATACCGTCAGTCACGATGGCACAAACTCCAAGCGTATCTGGCAGGAGCTGCTGACGGATCCTGAGAATTTTACCGTGACACTGGACGTGACCGTGCTGTCCATCCGTGCCTATGTGCAGGTGCTGGGTATGCAGCTGGAGCTCAATGCCTCCGGCGGCAACGGCAACCAGATCTACTCTCCTCAGTACGGCAACTGGTTCAATGCCCAGGGGCAGCAGGTGGCTGTGACCCTGACCCGTGAGCAGGGCGGCGATCTTTCTGTGACCTTTGCAGGCAAAAACGGCGACACCATCCGCTATACCAAAGCCCCTGTTGACGGCAGCAACATGAATCTGGAGCTGGGCGTTATCGATGCCGGTGGCAGCGCCACGTTCAGTAATCTGAATGTGATTCTGCCGGAGCCTCCGGCGATCTATACCGTTACCTGGGATGTTGACGGAAAAATCAGCACCGAGGAATACGAGGAGGGCGACATGCCCCGGTTCAAGGGCGACACTGCAAAGTCACCCGATGAAAACTACACCTACACCTTCGCCGGTTGGGAACCTGCGCTGGCACCGGTCACCTGCGATGTGACCTACACCGCCCGCTATATCTCCACGCCCATCGAGCAGCCTGTGGAGATCTTCACTGTCACCTGGAGCGTTGACGGGGTCATCACCACTGAGGCATACGAAGAAGGCGCTATGCCGGAGTACAAGGGCAGCACGGACAAGGCTGCCGACGAGAACTACACCTATACCTTTCAGGGCTGGGAGCCGGAGCTGGCTCCTGTCACCTGCGATGTAACCTATACGGCGGTTTATGAACAGACCAGAATCATCCGCTATTATACAGTCACATGGAACGTAGACGGCAATATCAGCACTGAGGAATATGAGGAGGGGGCTATGCCCCAATTCAAGGGCGACACCGCCAAGGCTTCCGACGGCTACCGCAGCTATACCTTTGCAGGCTGGGAGCCGGAACTGGCACCTGTGACCTGCGATGTTACCTACACCGCTCTTTATACCGTGGAGCTTACGGTAGAATTTACCGATGTGCCGGAACAGGCGTGGTACTATGATGAAGTCTACGAGGCAGTGGAACTGGGGCTCTTTACAGGCATGGGCGAGGGGAGCTTTGCCCCCGATGCCACCATGACCCGAGCCATGCTGGTTACGGTGCTCTACCGTCTGGCAGGCTCACCGGAGGTAGAGGGCGACTGTCCCTTCGGTGATGTGCCACAGGGCATCTGGTACGAGCAGGCAGTGATCTGGGCAGCCGGGGAGGGCATTACCACCGGCATTACCGCCCAGCGCTTTGCCCCGGATGCGCCCATTACCCGGCAGCAGATGGTGACCATTCTCTTCCGTTATGCCGCCTATGCCGGAGAGAATACGGATTACCGTCAGTCCATTTCCTATTTCCCTGACAGCGCTCAGGTGGCGGACTATGCCCTGGATGCCATGAAATGGGCGCTGTATCTGAAGATCATTACCGGCGTTGAGGAGAACGGCAGCGTGTACCTCCGCCCCGAGGGCGAGGCAAGCCGAGCCCAGGTAGCGGCCATTCTGGTGCGCTTCCTCAACAGCGAAATCTAAGTAAGCACTGAATCAATCCGCATCTCTCCCGTCAATGAATTCTTAAATTCAAACAAAAAAGCAGGGAACGGCAAAACCGGCCGTTCCCTGTTGCCATATTGTTCCACTCTTCGGCGGAGATAAAAAGACCCGTACTCCTTTCGGAATTCAGGTCTTGTAACGGACATGTTCTTGCTTCAGGCTTACGATTCAGCTCTGCACCTGAGGCTGATAAACCAACAGTTGTGCTGTACCTGCGCCGGAGCATCTTGACATCTTTTTGCTGCGGTATTATAATGATCTCAGTTAAGAAGGCCGTGCGTTTTACGAAGTATTCCGTCAACATTTGCGTGAATACCTGTTGCCCTACGCGCTGTGCCTTGTACCGATGAATGTTGGAAATCATATACATTTCATGAC
The DNA here is from genome assembly GCA_045592805.1 of Faecousia sp. Taxonomy (GTDB): domain Bacteria; phylum Bacillota; class Clostridia; order Oscillospirales; family Oscillospiraceae; genus JAZOXB01. The sequence continues at coordinate 7,909 of JAZNVK010000120.1, read as the reverse complement.
GCAGGCCATAGCTTGCGTCATTTTTACAAACAGGAACAGGTTTCGTGGAGTATGATGATATGTACAACTGTTTCTATGGAAAGTTGAGCTATCAGAATTGCAATAACTTAGTGCTGAAATCTAAATGGCTGTGAGGATAATGCTATGCGTTTTGTAAATGTAACGGAACTGAACATTGCAGATGCAGGCCGCATCCATTCCGAAAGCTGGAAGGGATCTCACCGCAGCTTCTGCTCTGCGGAGTACGTGGAGAAGCACACCCCGGCAGCGCAGGCAGAATATCTTCGCCGGGAAATTGCTTTGGAAAAGCAGCTCTTTATGCTGATCGATAAATCCCCGGTTGGTATTGTATCCGTGGATGGTAGCATAATTGAAAACCTCTATGTCCTGCCGTCAGAACAGCGAAAAGGGTATGGTTCGCAGCTCCTGCAGTATGCGATCCGGCATTGCACCGGTACGCCCTGCTTATGGATTCTGAATAACAATGAGGGAGCATATCGGCTTTATTGCCGGTATGGATTTCAGGAAACTGGGAGAAGAAAGCAGCGCAACGATACCCTTTACGAAATAGAAATGGAGCATTTGTGAAAGAAGGTATGAAGATTGAAAGCAATGCTGACAAGCTCACTTGGAGGTTCCAGTAAGGTAAACGGCATCCGGGTGCCGTCTGTCCTGATTCAGCACAACAGCTTATTGGACAAGCTGAAATCCATATGGATCGCCGATGCAAATGTGCTTATTATTTGTGCTGATCCCAGTGACCACGAAAAGAACGATAGTGTCTGCGCTTGCCTAAAGGAATCTCTCCCAATGAGTGGATTGCCCATTTTGCACATTGACAAGTGCGATGACAGAAATCCCGGGGCTGTTGAGGCTCTGGAGGACATCGATGTCCTAATTTTGGCAGGAGGTCATGTTCCTACGCAAAACAAATTCATGCATCAGCTCCGCTTGAGGGAACGGCTGAAAGATTATCACGGGATCGTTGTCGCCTGGAGCGCCGGTTCTATGAACTGTGCAGACACCGTATATGCCGGCCCGGAGCTGGAAGGTGAAGCAATCGACCCTCTGTACGAGAGGTGGATCACCGGTCTTGGGCTAACAGACATCAATATCTTTCCACATTTCCAGAGCCTGAAAGACGAATATCTGGATGGCTTTCGGTTGATCGAGGACATTACATATGCGGATAGCGTTGGTCACGAAATTATCGCATTGAATGACGGAAGCTACATCATGCTTGAGAACGGCAAGGCAACTCTGCACGGAGAAGCATATATGATAAAAGACCGTCGGAAGTGGAATATTTGCAGCGATGGAGAAGCAATCTCCTTGTAGTTTTCAAAACTAAGTGAGGTGTAGCACTGTGAGAATGTTATTGAAAACAGAAAGATTAAACATCCGCCATGTTGTAGCGGATGATTGGAAAAGCATTCGGAATATTTGGGTAGACTTCAATTCCTCTGATTATGCCCAATATGATACCCCGCACATTACAGACAATGCCAATGTACAGGTCCGTATTGCGAAATGGGCAGCAGCCAACAGCGGAACGGAGCATATGTTCTTCGCTATCTGCCTGGACGAAACTGTGATCGGTTATATTGCCTTTAACATCCGGGAGAATGGATATGAGATCGGCTATTGTTTCCACTCTGCATACCACGGCAAAGGCTATGCCAAGGAAAGTATGCTTGCGTTGTTCGACTACCTGCGGACACTGGGCATCACCAATTTCTCCGCTGGAACAGCCATCAACAATACCCCGTCTGTGAAGCTGCTAACTTCTCTTGGCTTTAAGTTAGTGGAGCAGGAGAAGGTTTCCTTCTACAAGGATGTAGATGGCAATGATATTGTGTTCGATGGCGGTATCTTTGAGTATGGATATTAAAGCGTTTTGGGATGCCGTTCTGCGACAGGATGCAGATGCAATCCGTGAATATTTCCACCCCTATGCCTGGGTGAACTGGCATAACACCAACGAACATTTCACTGTAGAGGAATTTATCCGGGCGAACTGCGAATATCCCGGCGAATGGGACGGCGAAGTGGAGCAGATTATTACCACTGATACCCATATCATTACTGCCACCCATGTGTACAACAAGGATGGGAGTATGTCCTGCCACGCCACATCCTTTATCCGGGTGGTGGGTGGAAAGATTGCATCCGTTGATGAATACTGGGGCGATGATAGCCCGGCTCCCCAATGGCGACAGGACAAGCATATTGGAACAAAGATCAAGGAGTAAAACATGGAACAACTTGAATTATACATTCCCAAGCCGGAGGATCTGTGGTTCTATCAGAAAATGATGGCTGACCCGGAAACCATGTCCTACAACGCCGGTTGGGATGTTGACTATGACGGATACCACCGGGATACCGGATGCATCGACTACCCGGACGAGATTATGCCCGATTGGCATGCAAATTGGGTAGGGAAGGAGCCTGAGCGGTTCTATGCCTACATCAAGCGCAGTTCGGACGGAGCGTGGATCGGTGATGTGAACTTCCACTATACCCCTGAAAAGGATTGGTGGGATATGGGTATCGTTTTATATGCACCCTACCGCGGCAAGGGCTATGCCGTGCCTGCACTGAGGCTGTTGCTGGATCATGCCTTCCGTGTTTGCGGAATTTCCATGCTGCACAATGACTTTGAAACTACCAGAGATGCAGCGTGGGCCATTCACCGCAAGGTAGGCTTTAAGAAAATGGGAGTGGAGGACGGCCTCCTTCAACTCATGCTTACAAAAGAGGATTATCTAAAAGATTACTCCTGATTCAGAAAGGACTATTTATGGTTATCGGAATTTTTGGTGAAAGCTGCACCGGCAAGTCTACCCTTGCGGAGCGGATCGCTGCCGGTTTGAGCTGCGAGGTATTTACCGGCAAGGACTATCTGCGCCTTGCCAAGAATGAGAACATTGCGAAAGCAATGTTTGGGAAAAAGCTAACCGCCGCAGTGACCGGAGAAAATATCATTTATGTGATCTCCGAGAAAGAGCATCTTCCTTTGCTGCCGGAGGGAGCGCTGCGCATCCTTGTGACGGCAGATCTGGAGCTGATCAAGTCCCGCTTTGCCCGGCGGATGCGTGGCAATCTGCCAGCTCCCGTAGCAGCCATGCTGGAAAAGAAGCACGGCTGCTTTGATGCAGAGCCCTATGACATTCATGTTGTGTCCGGAGAAACTGACTTGGATGCAGTAGTGGAGCAGATCAAATCTCGTCTGTAAGAAAAGGGATCATACAATGAATGCCGAGGAAATCAAGAAATACTGTTTAGAAAAGCATCATGTACATAGAAACCTCACGAATGATCATCCGTGACTTTATGCGGTCAGATGCTGCTGATCTGCACGATATCTTCGTTGATGATGAAACCATGGAGAACTGCGAACCGGCATACGACTTGGAGAAAACAAAGGCGTTCCTGACTTCCTTCTGCATCGGCCGGAAAGCTGCGGTGGCGGCAGTTCACAAGGAAAGCGGCAAGATGATGGGCTACATCCTGTTCAACGAATTTGATGAGGGTGTATACGAGATGGGCTGGATCTTCAACCGCAGCTACTGGCGGCGGGGCTATGCCTATGAATCCTGCAAGGCGGTGATCGACTATGCCTTTGCTGAACGAAAAGCCCACAAGATCTTTGCCGAAGCAATCGATGCCGTGAAGTCTGTCGGTCTGATGCAGAAGCTGGGAATGCAGCTTGAAGGTATCCAGCGAAGCCAGACCAAGGATCTCCACGGCAACTGGGCAGACCTGTACATCTATGGTCTGCTGGAAGATGATTGGAGAAAATATGAAAATACAGATAAGCGATAATTTGATAAGAGGTTACTTGCCTAAAATACTTTAAAGATACAAAAGCCAGAACCATCGAGTTTGTGATGGTTCTCTCTTTTACAGTAATTAATGCTTATAAATCCGCTTGCCAAGGGCAAAAACCTTTTGGCTGAATTCTCCTGTGGAGATCTTGGCAAGATTTTCGCTATAGATTTCTGCTCGACTGTCGATCATGTCAATACATGCTAGCAATTCACTTTCTACGCATTTTTAACGCACAGTCAGATTACTCCTATACTCGGTAAACTAGGTTGGGGTACCGATATACTGAAGATACCACATCTAGGCCGTGCATATGAGAGGATTTTCTTTTAGTGTAATGCTGAGTATCGAATCCCAAATTATTTCACATATTAATGGATCTGTTTCGTGTCAGAATTTTTACAGCCATGCATTGGTACTCCTCTTTCGTGATTACTCCTTTTTCGAGAAGAACTCGGTTGAAATAGTTCAGCCACGTTTGTTCGACTATCTTCTTTTCGTCTTTCTTGTTTGTGCTCATAATTCTATCCTCCTGAATTGGTCCTTTCACCGTTTGATTAATCACAATGTGATTCTATAAAATACCCCTGGCGTGATAAGCCGGAGGGGAAGTGAAAACAGATTAATGGCTTTAGGCGCCTTGTTGGTGTCCATAAAATCCCTTCAAATTCTCTTTGGAGAAATGTTGGCGGTTCCAAATACACGATAGTATCTTTATGAATTGGCTGGTGAAGAATAACGGGAGATATGCTGTTTTCCAAAAATTACGAACGTAACGTGTTAAAATAGCACCATTATTTTTGGAAAAAATCGAAGATGATATGGGAAATATTACCCCTAAATTGCACCGACAGAGTAAAACATAAAACAAAATATAAAGAAAAAGTTCGTTATTTCGGCGGTTTACACCAAAATAACGAACTTTTTGGTCCGAGTGACTGGATTCGAACCAGCGGCCTCTTGAACCCCATTCAAGCGCGATACCAAACTTCGCCACACCCGGATTTCTTAGCGCTCAAATATAGTATCACATGTTTCTCGATTTTGCAAGTACTTTTTTCATTTTTTTGAAATTTTTTTCTTATTCTTTTTCTTTGCGGCGCAGGCTGCGCAGATAGGTCTTTTGCTCCGGGGTGATGCGGTAGCTTTCGATGGCTTTCTGAATGGTTTTGTTATGCACCCAGCGGGGAAGAAGACCCTCTTCCAGATACCGCACTGCTGCAGCATACTGCTTGCATAGCGCCGTGGCGAAATACCAGGCAACCATCATATTCACATAGTATTCCTCGCAGCAGCTTTCTGCCACCCATTGCAAATACTCCGGGCAGAAAGAATCCTCTTCCAGCCCATAGCGCATCAGCAGGCCAATGGCGAAGCGCACCGTATAGCAGTGATCACTTCTGAGCCAGTCTTGAATTAACGCTGTCATTCTCTCTGTCCGGGTGGACAGCAGCTTCATGGCCATAGTATCACAGACTGCCCAGTTATCCACATGGGGCAAAAACCTTTCAAGCGCCTCCACAAGCTCATCATAATCACGGTATTGCTCCAAAAGCAGAGCATGAAGCATATTTTCCTCATAGAATTCATGGGGCAGAGCGCATAAGAATTCTGCCGCAGCCTCGCAGTGGCGCAGCTCTTTCGCCAGTTTTCGCAGCGCAGGTACACGCACGCCGATAAAATGTTCCCTCGGAAGAGTAGGGATCAGCTTTTGTTGAAAATCTCCGTAGGACACGTCCTGCAGAGAGAATAATGTCTTTTGAATATCCATGTCTTGTATTTCTCCTGATTATTTGGTATGATTATATTAGAAATTCGGAAGGAGGTCAAGAGATGTTTGAACCCCGTGAATTAACTTTGTGGTCGGTGATTTTGCGAGTGCTTGTGGCGGCGATCCTCAGTGGCATCATCGGCCTGGAGCGTGGCATGAAAAACCGTCCGGCAGGTCTGCGTACTTATATGCTGGTGTGCATCGGAGCCTGTATTGTAATGATTACCAACCAATATGTATTCCAGGTCTATGCAAGCGGTGATCTCGTCCGTATGGGCGCCCAGGTCATCAGCGGCATCGGCTTCCTGGGAGCAGGCACCATCATTGTCACTACCCACAACCGTATCAAGGGTCTTACCACGGCAGCAGGTCTTTGGACATCAGCCTGTGTCGGCCTTGCGGTTGGTATTGGCTTCTATGAGGTGGCATTGGTGGGCGCATTTGTCATTGTCCTGATATTGACGCTTCTCCATGTATGGGATACCCATATGCGCCGCAATGCCCATTCTGCGGAGATCTACGTGGAGCTGGAGCCGGCCATTACCATGGGCGAATTCCTGAAGACCGCCAGAGCGGCGGATGTGGTCTTTTCCAATCTCAATCTGCAGATCGAATTGAATGTCGCGGGCAGTGGTCTGGCGTTTATGGCAACGGTCAAGGCAAAAAAACGCTGCAACCGGGAGGAACTGGTCAACAGTGTCCGTGTTTTAACCGGTGTCCGCTTCTGCGAAGAGATGTAAGGAGGAACCCAAAATGATAAAAGCCGCAATCGTCGGCACCGGCTGGATTGCCCATCGACATGCGCAGGCACTGAAGGCTCTGGAAATTCCGCTTGTGGCTGTTCTGGGTTCCACGACGGAGAAGGCAAAAAGCTTTGCTGCGCAATATGAAATCCCGCTTTACGGCACGGAGACCTCTTTGCTGCAAGCAGCGGATTGTGTACATATCTGTACGCCTCCGTCGTCCCATGGCACTCTGATCAGGGTGCTTTTGGAACAGGGGAAACAGATCCTCTGCGAAAAGCCTCTGACCTTGGACGCAGAAGAGGCAAAGGCTTTGGCGGACTTGGCAGCGCAGAAAGGACTTCACTGTGCCGTTGGCTTTAATGTCCGCTTCTATCCCGCCTTGCAGAAGGCGAAGGAACTGGTGGCAAGTCCCGAATTCGGCAAGCTGATCCTGATCCATGGCAGCTATCTGCAGGAGTTCGGCGCAGAACCGGCGGAGCTCAGCTGGCGCTATACGGATGCCCTCCATGCGGTGTCCGAGATCGGCTCCCACTGGCTGGATCTGGCGCAGTATGTCAGCGGCAGAGAGATTACGTCTCTCAGCGCCCAATTTGACCGCTTTCAGCCGGAGCGATACGAAAAAGACGGCCTTCTTTATCTGTCACCCGAAGAAGATCGTCGCCCCTTTGCTGTGCAATCGGAGGATTCTGCTGTTCTCAGCTTGCGTTTTCATGGGGGAGCCATTGGTTCCGTGGTGCTCTCCGAACTCTCTCACGGCAGAAATAACAGCCTGACTCTGGAGATCACGGGTACCTGTCAAAGTCTGCGCTGGTGCGCCGAGCAGCCCAATTTGCTGTATCTGGCAGAGAAGGGCAGCGGACAGTATCTGGATCTGCAAGGGGATTTTGAAGCGACCTTTGCCCATGAAATTGCCGACTATTATGAGGCACTGCAGCAGGGTACGCCCTCCCAATGCGCCGATTTCCGCTGTGGCAGCCGAAATGTTCAGCTTTGCCGTCTGGCAAAAGAAAGTGCAGAGCAAAACGGTCAATGGATGGAGGTAGCGCCATGACAGCGCAAGAGATCATTGCATTACTCAACCTGGAGCCCCTGAAAATGGAGGGCGGCTATTTCCGCCAGAACTATCGGAACAAAGCCTTCTGGAATGAGCGCAAGCCCATGTCCACGGCCATCTATTTTCTCCTGACCCCTGAAACCTGCTCCTGCCTCCACCGCCTGCCCAATGACGAGGTCTATCATTTCTATCTTGGCGACCCCGTAGAGCTTCTGGTGCTGGATGATGAAGGGAAGGGAGGTGTGCGCATTTTAGGCAGCGATTTAGCTGACGGAATGCAGGTGCAGACTGCCGTTCCTTCCCGGACATGGCAAGGCTCCCGGCTTTGTCCCGGCGGAAGCTGGGCGCTCCTTGGTACCACCATGGCCCCCGGCTTCACCGACGACGATTTCACCGCCATGCCCGATGAAACCCTCCAAAGACTATGCACCGTCCGCCCGGAACTGCAGGAGCTGCTTCAGGCATTACAGAAAAAGTAGGCTTCATCGGATCGTCACACGACGCCCT
>JAZNVK010000119.1:0-3347 GCA_045592805.1 Faecousia sp. | reverse complement strand
ATTTAGTGTAAAACGGTAGTTTTTAAGGATGCGGATTGCCACGTCGCTACGCTCCTCGCAATGACATTGCGTATTTGATGCCTGATTCATAGCCTGAAAATCCTCCTAATACGGGAGCCTTTGGTTGCGACAAACTGTTCGGCAAATTTCTGTTTGACGGACGAAATAATCCAAATCTGTACCGAAGGCACACCTTCGTTCTTAGTCATTAGCTATTCGTCCACAGCATTCAGGTGCTGCGATGAATTGGCCTTTGTCTCCGTAAAAAATGGATTCCCCGGATGTTCGGGGAGCCCTTCTGCATCAGGTATTCTTCATGATCACGGAGCCGATGCATTCGCTGACGTGCTCGCAGGCATCGGCGCAGGCCTCCAGACTCTCGTAGATCTTGCGCCAGTTGACGATCTCCAGTACATCGGCGGATTTTTTGGTCAGGGCACGCATGGAGGAGAGGTAGATCTTGTCGCATTCCTCTTCTATATCGTTGAGCTCGATGATCAGGCTGCGGATTTTCTTGGACTTCTTGAAGTTCTCAAACTCGTTCATCACATCGCTCAGCAGCTCGCAGGATTTGACGATGCTCCTGGCAAAGTCAATGGCGGCAGGCTCGATGGCGCGGATGTCGTAGATATAGAACTTCTGGAGGATCTCCTCAATAAGATCCACCACATCGTCCAGCTTCTGGCTCAGCATATCCAGGTCTTCCCGATCCACGGGGGTCACAAAGGCTTTGATGAGAGCCTCGGTCATCTCGTGCTTCTTCATGTCGGCACTGTGCTCGATGATGTGCATTTTCTCCAGCATGGACTCGATCTTGTCGGGATCATAATTTTCCAGACACTCTACCAGATAGGTGGCTGCATCCTTTGCAAGAGCGGTGCTGCTTGCGAAATTTTCAAAATAAAACTTATCACCTTTCGCCATGATTATAATATCCTTTCTCTTAAGTAAAGATTTGGAGGAAGAGCTTTGTCATCAGGAAGCCCACCAGGCCGCAGCCGGGGAAGGTGAGCACCCAGGTCAGTACCATCTCCTTGACCACGCCGAAATTGATGGCGCTCACACGCTTTACAGCGCCCACACCCATGATAGAGGTGGTCTTGGCATGGGTGGTGGAGACGGGGAGGCTGAACACGGAGCAGATCAGCAGGGACAACGCTGCCGCAATGTCAGCGGAGAAGCCCTGATATTTTTCCAGCTTGACCATGTCCATGCCCACGGATTTGATGATCTTTTTGCCGCCCATGGCGGTGCCTGCTGCCATGACCACGGAGCAGACGATCATCAGCCAGATGGGAATGCTGATATCCGAGGGCAGCGACTGTCCCTTGGACATATAAACGCAGAGGAGAATGACACCCATAAACTTCTGGCCGTCCTGCGCGCCGTGCATAAAGGCCATGGAGGCAGCGCCGGCGATCTGCGCCCCTCGGAAGAAGGGCTCTGTTTTCGGACGGTTGGCATGATAGAAGATCATGGTCACCAGCTTGCAGACCAGCCAGCCCAGACCGAAGCCCAGCACCACGGAGATACCGATGCCGTAGATGACCTTGATCCACTCGTCGCCATTGACACCGGAGAAGCTGCCGTGGAGGGCAATGGCGCTGCCGGTGAGACCGGCGATAAGGGCGTGGCTCTCGCTGGTGGGAATGCCGAAGATCCAGGCAATGGTAGCCCAGAGGACGATGGCAAAGAGAGCGGCGCTGAGGGCGATAATGGCCTTATCGGGGTCCGCGCCGAAGTCTACCATTTTGGTAATGGTCTCCGCCACGGTGGCGTTGATCAGGGTCATGACGAAGACACCCAGGAAATTGAACAGGGCTGCCATCAGAATGGCTGCTCTGGGGGACATGCATCTGGTAACCACGCAGGTGGCGATGGCGTTGGGGGCATCCGTCCAGCCGTTGACCAGAATGACACCCAGAGTGAGCACAACGGCAATAAACAGCAGCGGATTGGCTGTCATCTGCTGCCAGAATGCGAGTATTGAATCCATAAATAACCTTCCTTTAGTGATATGCTCGAAGGGGGAACAGCGGAGTCGCCCCTATCCTATACTATAAAATACAGGAAGAGCCCGGTCAAGTTAAGATGTGACAAAGACCTTGCGCCATGGGGACGGTCAATATTTTCTTTGGGGGATTTTACATCTTGTACTTTTCAAGCGCCTGTTTTTATGTTATAATATATTGATTAAATCGAAGGAGCGAATGTTATGCATCAGGAAAAGGAGGGCTTCCTCACTGTCCACGGCCACGGCCATCCCCATGTTCATGCCAATAAAAAGGCCGTTGCCAACCGCCTTGCCCGTGCCATCGGCCATCTGGAGAAGGTCAAGCGCATGGTGGAAAATGACGAGGACTGCTCCGAGGTGCTGATCCAGCTGGCAGCTGTCCGCTCCGCTCTGGATAACGCAGGCAAGGAGATCCTCAAGGAGCATCTCAGCCACTGCATCATAGAGGCGGTGGAGGAGGGCGACGAGAACGCCATTTTGGATCTCTGCGATGCCATCGACAAATTCATGAAGTAGGTAGAAACATATGACTGAATTAAGCCATATCCGTAATTTTTCCATCGTTGCCCATATTGACCACGGCAAGTCCACCCTGGCAGACCGCCTTTTGGAGGAGTGCAACACCATTGACAAGCGGGAGATGTCTGCCCAGATCCTGGACTCCATGGACCTGGAGCGGGAGCGTGGCATTACCATCAAGGCCCGTGCCGTCAAGCTCAATTACCGTGCGGACAACGGCGAGGACTATGTCCTGAACCTCATCGACACCCCGGGTCACGTGGACTTTAACTACGAGGTCTCCCGTTCCCTGGCCGCCTGCGAGGGCGCTGTGCTGGTGGTGGATGCCTCTCAGGGCATCGAGGCTCAGACTCTGGCCAACACCTATCTGGCCGTGGATGCAGGGCTGGAGGTTGTTCCTGTGGTCAATAAGATCGATCTGCCTGCCGCCCGTCCCCAGGAGGTCAAGCAGGAGATCGAGGATGTCATCGGCATCCCCGCCATGGATGCCCCCGAGATCTCTGCCAAGAACGGCATCAATATCCACGCTGTTTTGGAGGCTGTGGTGGCCGGTGTCCCCGCCCCCGAGGGCGACCGCTCTGCCCCCTTGCAGGCACTGATCTTCGACAGCCAGTATGACTCCTACCGTGGCGTTATCGTCTATCTCCGTGTGAAGAACGGCGTTCTGAAGCCCGGTATGGATATCAAGATGATGGCCACCGGCGCAGAGTATAAGGTTGTAGAGGTGGGTACCCTCCATCCCACGTGCATGACCCCCACCGATGCCCTGGGCGCAGGTGAGGTTGGCTATCTCACCGCCTCCATCAAGACCGTA
>JAZNVK010000118.1:0-3978 GCA_045592805.1 Faecousia sp. | reverse complement strand
TCACCCGTGCCGAGCTGGTGAAGATCCTCTGCAAGGCCTACAGCGAGGTCAGGATCTATGCCTTCACCGTTACCATCGAGGATAACCTGGGCAACAAGGTCTCCGACGGCACCTCCTACCTGACCGGCGACAGCCGTGTGGTCGAGGTTCTGCTGCCTCTGCTCATTGCCAACCGCAACAACTTCGCCGCTGCCTTCCCCTCCGGCCACATGCGTGCTCTGCTGGATGAGGGCATCGCTCTGGCCAAGGCAGGCTATGCCGACGGCTGGACCGAGGAAGAGCTGGCTGCATGGCAGACCTACATCGATACCAAGTTCGACGAAGCCACCGGCGATTCTTCCGCCATTCAGTACATCTCCAATGTCAATTCCACCATCAACACCATGAAGATGGATGTGGGCTATACCGCCCAGTTCTTCGACACCGACGAGGGCAGAGAGGACATTCAGTACACCGTCACCATCACCTGCACCGTAATGGACTAAGTGTTTTAGACCGATCAGCAATGCTACAGTGACCTGCCGTGGCTTCGGCAGGTCACTGCGCGCTGCTATTTTTTGATAAAACAAAGGAGAGCGTCATGTCTCGAGAAACAAAAACGAGCGTGGCACCGACATTGGAAGCGGTCAATGCACGTCAGGAATACTGGATTCCTGCGGCAGAGTGCAAGGCGGGCAAAGGATATCTGCGCTTTCGGCGCGTGATCGATTTTCTCTTGTCTGTCCTGCTGCTTCTGCTGCTCCTCGTCCCGATGATTATCCTTGGGATTCTTGTGTTTTTCACCTCCAAGGGGCCTGCCTTTTATCGGCAGGAGCGCCTGGGTCTCAACGGTAAGCCCTTCATGCTGGTCAAATTCCGCTCCATGCGGCACGATGCGGAGAAGGACGGCCCCAGCTGGGCGAAAGATGACGATGAGCGTTGCACCAAATTTGGCAAATTCCTGCGCAAGACCCGCCTGGACGAGCTGCCCCAGCTATGGAACATTCTTCTTGGGGAGATGAGCTTTGTGGGACCCCGTCCCGAGCGAGCGGTGTTTTACGAGGAATTTGAGACCTATATCCACGGCTTCAAGAACCGTCTTGCAGTGACCCCCGGCCTCACGGGCTGGGCGCAGGTCAACGGCGGTTACGACCTCCGGCCGGAGGAGAAGATCGTCTACGATATGGAGTACATCCAAAACTGTTCCTTCCGTATGGATCTGAAATGCCTGCTAATGACTTTTCGTGTGGTCCTCACCCAGAAGGGTGCCAGATAAAAAGGAGTGTAGCTATGACAGAGCCATTGATCTCGGTGATCATGCCGGCATACAATGCAGACAGATATATAGCCGAAGCCGTTGACTCTGTTCGGATGCAGACCTACAAAAATTGGGAGCTGCTGGTTCTGGATGACGGTTCTGCGGATCAAAGCTGTCAGATCGTGCAAGCCCTTGTAAAAGAGGACAGCAGGATCCGCCTGATCAAAAATGAAAAAAATATGGGCGTGGCGCGCACAAGAAACCGTGGCTTCGACCTGTGCCGGGGCAGCTATGTTGCCCTTCTGGATGCGGATGATCTCTGGCATCCTACCAAGCTGGAAAAGCAGCTGGCATTGCTGGAGCAGACCGGAGCCCAGCTTGCTTACAGCTCCTATGCCATAGTGAATTCTCAGGGTCAGAAGGTCAAGGGGGACTATCTGGTTCCCGAAACCGTCACTTTCCGTGAGCTGCTGAAGGAGAATGTCATCGGCTGCTCTGCGGTGCTGTTGCGGAGCGAGCTGCTGCAGAAGCACCGGTTTCAGACGGACTTCTTCCATGAGGACTATGTCCTCTGGCTGCAGCTGCTGCAGGAGGGGTACTGTGCCGTCGGTTGCCGGGATGTGCTGCTCAGCTGGCGTTTTGTGGAGAATTCCCGCTCATTTAATAAGAAAAAAGCGGCAAAAAACCGCTGGAGGATCTATCGGGATTACCTCCACCTGCCGCTGCACAGGAGTCTGTGGGCCTTTGGGCATTATGCCCTCCGCAGCCTGCGAAAGTATCGCAGCAAGGCAAAATAAAATAGATTATGAGGAGAGGGGAGCCCATGGAGCATACAGAGATCATCGGGGCAACCCTCTCTCAGCATCAGCAGGCGCTTTACAGCCTTTTACAGGAGTTTGACCGTGTCTGCAGGAAACTGAATATCCCTTATCTGCTGTTTGCAGGGACCATGCTGGGCGCGGTTCGGCATCAGGGCTTTATTCCTTGGGATGATGATCTGGATGTGATCATGCACCGCAGGGATTATGAGCGTTTTTTGAAGGATGCCCCTGCCGCTCTGAATCAGGAACGCTTCTTCTTACAGAAGGAGTTTTCGGAGCATTGGCCCCTGTTTTTTTCGAAGCTCCGCCTCAACGGCACCACCTGTCTGGAGAAGTATCATCCAAAGGATCCTGCCTGTCATCAGGGCGTTTATATGGATATCTTCCCCCTGGATAATGCCGCAGGCAGCGCTTTGGGCAGGAAAATTCAATTCTATGCCTCTAAAATTGTCATAGCCAAGGGGCTCTACGCCCGTGGCTACGACACAGACAGCCGCGGCAAGAAGCTCTTTATGCTTTTGTGCCGCCTGCTTCCGCGGAAAGCCTTCTGGAAGCTGGCCACCGGAGGAAAAGAAAGCAGCCCCATGCTGCACAGCTTCTTCGGTGCGGCCTCGGACTTCGGGAAAAATGTCTACCCCCGAAGCTGGTTTGACCGCAGTATGGAGCTGCCCTTTGCGGGAGGCAGCTATCCCGTTTCGGCGGACTATGAACTGCTGCTTACCCATCTCTACGGCGATTACCGCCGCATCCCCACGGAGGAAGAACGGGAAGTGAAGCGGCACTGTATTCTGGTGGATCTGAACCGCTCCTATGAGTCCTACGAGGGCTATCGGGAGGGTATGAAATTTGAAATTCAACAGCGGAGCATCCGCTGATTTTCCTGAAAAGAGGAAGTATATGGAAAGATTACAGGTTCTGGTGGCGACCATGGGGCAGAGGGATCTGTCCCTGGCGGAAAAAATGAATATAGACTGCGCCGCCATCCTGGCAAATCAGGCAGACCGGGAGGATGTACAGGTACAGCTGCGACCCTGCGGGCCGGTGAAGATGATCACCACCCAAACCCGTGGCGTAGGTGTCAACCGCAACATTGCCCTCCAGGCATCGGAAGGGGAGCTGTTGCTCCTGGCTGACGATGATGTGATCTACTATGACGGTCTGACCGCAGAGCTCACCCGTGCCTTTGACGAGAATCCCAAGGCGGATGTGCTGATTTTCGGCATGGACATTGTCAGGGACGGACAGGTGGTGAGCAAGCGTCGCCCACCCGTGAAGCGGCTGCGTGTTTTTAATTCTCTGCGCTACGGTACTTATACCATCGCCCTGCGTCGGGAGGCGCTGCTGCGTGCCAACCTCAGCTTCCACCGCTGCTTCGGCGGCGGCTGCCGTTACTCGGCCGGAGAGGACAGCCTGTTCCTGAAAGCCTGCTTTGACAAGGGCTTGAAGGTCTACGGCAGCAGCTATGTCCTCGGCACCTGCTGCAAGGATACCTCCACCTGGTTTACCGCCTATCATGAGAAATACTTTTACGACAAGGGCGCTCTGGTTCGACATCTTTTCCCCCGCTGCCCCTATGTGATGGCGCCCTATTTTGCCATCCGCTTCAAGCGTGAGACCTCCGTGGGAGTTTGGCAGCGGCTGAAGCTGGTCTTTGCCGGTGTCAGGGGCGGCAAAAAGCTCCTGCCCTATGAGAAGAAATCATGAAAAAACTGCTGATCGTCAATAACAATCTGAATATCGGCGGTGTGCAGAAGAGTCTGTACAATCTTCTGTGGAGCTTGCCCGGGGAAGATGAGATCACCCTCTACCTCTTCCAAAATACGGGTGAATATGCCCACAAGCTGCCGCCCGGGGTAAAGGTTTTGGAGGATCACAGCCTCTTTTCCCTCCTGGGTCTCAGTCAGGGGGCGTGTCGGGGGC
>JAZNVK010000117.1:0-8824 GCA_045592805.1 Faecousia sp. | reverse complement strand
CGATGTCCACGAAGACACCGAAATCAATAACGTTTCGTACAGTTCCGGTCAGCTCCATACCGGGCTTCAGGTCCTTCATTTCCAGAACATCCTTGCGCAGGATGGGGGCAGGCAGCTCGTCACGGGGATCCCGGCCGGGCTTGCAGAGCTCCTTGGCAATATCCCGCAGGGTGGGCACTCCCACGCCGCATTCCTCGGCAGCCTTGCTGACACCATAAGCCTCCAGGCGGGCATTGAGCTCCTGGAGCTTACCTGCGGCTACATCACTGAGGGCATAGCCGCAGAGACTCAGAAGCTTCTCGGCGGCGGCATAGGACTCGGGGTGGACACCGGTATTATCCAAAATCTGCTTGCTCTCCGGCACACGGAGGAAGCCCGCAGCCTGTTCATAGGCCTTAGCGCCCAGCTTTGGCACCTTCAGCACCTGCTTACGGGAGGTGAAAGCGCCGTTCTCCTCACGGTAGGTGACGATATTCTTGGCGATGGTATTGTTCAGACCTGCCACACGGCGCAGCAGAGAGGGAGAGGCGGTATTCAGATCCACGCCCACGGCGTTGACGCAGTCCTCTACCACACCGCCCAGCGCCTCATCCAGACGCTTCTCCGGCAGATCGTGCTGATACTGACCTACACCGATGGCCTTGGGATCGATCTTCACCAGCTCTGCCAGGGGGTCCTGCATTCTGCGGGCAATGGAGACCGCAGAGCGGAGGTTGACGTCAAACTGGGGGAACTCCTCTGCCGCCAGAGGGGAGGCGGAATAGACCGATGCACCGGCCTCAGAGACGATCATATAGCTGACGCCTTTGACCTTGGTCAGCAGCTCGCAGACCGCATTCTCCGTCTCACGGGAGGCGGTACCGTTGCCGATGGCGATATGCTCGATGCCGTGCTTGCGGATCAGGCGCTCCAGGGTGCGGATGCCGTCCTCACGACGGGCAGCGGATTGGGTGAGGTAGACGATGGAGGTATCCAGCACCTTGCCGGTGGAGTCCACCACGGCAACCTTACAGCCGTGGGCATAGCCGGGGTCCAGACCCATGGTCACGTGACCCTTGACAGGAGGCTGCATCAGCAGGGGGCGCAGGTTCAGGGCAAAATTGTGGATGGCACCCTCGTTGGCGGTGTCGGTCAGGGCGGTACGGAGCTCACGCTCCATGCTGGGCGCGATGAGGCGGTCGTAGGCATCCTCGGCGGCGGCACGAACCAGCGGCGTTGCGGCGCTGCCGGGAATCAGAACCGCACGGCGAACGGGAATCAGCGCCTGCTCCCGATCCATCTGCAGGCCGACCTTCAGGAAGCCCTCACGCTCACCACGGTTCAGCGCCAGAACCTGATGGCCTGCCATTTTGGAGAGAGGCTGGGAGAAGTCAAAGTACAGCTGATAGACCGCTGCATCCCCCTCGGGCTCCTGTCCCTTGGCAAGGCCACTGCCAATCACGGCCTTCTTCTGCATGGTCTCACGGAGTGCCTTACGGATGTTGGCATCGTCGGACACCATCTCGGCAATGATATCGGAAGCACCTGCCAGGGCTTCTTCTACGGAATTTACACCCAAGTCGGCATTGATATAGGCCTCTGCCAGTTCCTCCGGGGTGGGCAGATCCTTGCCCTGGGCGAAAAGCTGAAGCGCCAGAGGCTCCAGTCCCTTTTCCTTGGCAATGGTGGCACGGGTGCGGCGCTTGGGCTTGTAGGGGCGGTAGAGATCCTCTAACTCAGAGAGGGTCTTGGCCTTGTCAATGGCGACGCTCAGCTCCTCGGTCAGCTTGCCCTGGTTCTCAATGGAGCGGCGGATCTCCTCCCGACGCTGAGCCAGATTGCGCAGATACTGCAGACGGTCTGCCAGATCTCGGAGGGTGGTATCGTCCATGGAGCCGTGGAGTTCCTTGCGATAACGGGCAATAAAGGGAATGGTATTGCCCTCGTCCAAAAGGGTCACCACATTCTCAATATAGTTCAGAGGCTGATTCAGTTCAGCCGACAGTTGTTTTATAATTTCTTCCATAAGTATCCTCCTAAAAAGTGCTCAAATATTATATCATATTTTTCCGGAAATGAAAAGAGGAAATCCGCAGGAAGCGGTCTTCTCCCGTGCAAGGGGCAGAATATTGCATTTTGAAAACATTTATTGTATAATATCCCCATCCGAAA
Source organism: Faecousia sp. (assembly GCA_045592805.1). Classification (GTDB taxonomy): domain Bacteria; phylum Bacillota; class Clostridia; order Oscillospirales; family Oscillospiraceae; genus JAZOXB01. The sequence continues at coordinate 6,673 of JAZNVK010000117.1, read as the reverse complement.
CTTAAGGAAGTGATAACATGATGACATTTCAGGAGATCGCTGCCAACGAGGCGATCCGAACCTATATCAGCCGTGCGGACGAATCTCTCATTGCCCTGGGCTATACGGAGCATAGCTTCTCCCACGTGACCCATGTGTCGGCTACGGTAAAGTACATTCTTGAAACCCTGGGCTATGATGCCCATACCGTCGAGATCGGGCAGATCGCCGGTTATCTCCACGACATCGGTAATCTGGTCAACCGCTCCGAGCACTCCCAGAGCGGTGCTGTCATGGCCTTCCGCCTGCTCAATGACATGGGTTTCCCTGCCGACGATGTGGCTACCATCGTCACCGCCATCGGCAACCACGATGAGGGTACAGGCATTCCTGTCAACGCTGTGGCTGCTGCCCTGATCCTGGCAGACAAGGCCGACGTGCGCCGCAGCCGCGTACGCAATCAGGACATCTCCAAGTTCGATATCCACGACCGTGTCAATTACTCCGTCACCAAGAGCCAGCTGAAGATCAACGAGGAGCGAAGCCTGGTGAAGCTGAAGCTCTCCGTTGACACCCATTTCGGCTCGGTTATGGATTATTTCGAGATCTTCATGCAGCGCATGATCCTCTGCCGCAAGGCTGCGGAGAAACTGGGTCTGCAGTTCAAGCTCATTATCAACGAGCAGCAGCTGATCTGAAAAAACAGGGCAATTTCGCCCTGTTTTTTTGATTTTAGGATTGCATTTTTGCCTTTTTTCCGTTATAATGCTACGGAAATAATCGTTTTGAGGAGTAATCTGTTTGAGTTTTCTGATTTTACACAGCCATACACATGCCCATGGCTTTTGGTCTCAGGTGGGTGAAGCTGCGTTGCACGCTTTCAAGGACAGCCTCTGGAGCATTCCCGTCCTGTTTATCGCCTACCTGCTGATGGAACTGCTGGAGCGCAGCCGCCGTCTGAACGAGAGTATCCTCCATGCCTACTCCCGCAAGGCAGGCCCTGCGCTGGGCGGTATTCTGGGTGTTGTTCCCCAGTGCGGCATCTCCGGTGCTGCCGCTACCCTTTTCTCCACCGGCTCTATCTCCGTCGGCACCATGCTGGCGGTTTTCTTCGCCACCTCCGATGAGATGCTCCCTGTAATGCTCTCCTCCCTGTCCGAGGGGAAGAGTCTCACTCTGGGCTCCATCCTCCTGATCCTGCTGGTCAAGGCGCTTATGGGCATCCTGCTGGGCTACGCCGCCGACGGAATTCTGAACCGCTGGATTCGCTCCCACAAGGACATCCACGGCTTCTGCCATCGGGAGCACTGCGATTGCGACGATGACGAGGGCAATGTCTTCCTCGCCGCTCTGAAGCATACCCTGAAAATTATCCTGATGCTCTTCGCCGTAACCTTTGCATTGGAGCTGCTGTTCCAATTCATCGGTGTTGAGCGCCTCTCCGGCACGATCCTGAGCAAGCCTGTCATTGGCGAAGCCATTGTCGGCCTCTTCGGGCTGATCCCCAATTGCTCCGTTTCCGTAGTCATCACCGAGTCTTACCTAAGCGGCGTTATCAGCCTGGGTGCCATGTTCTCCGGCCTCTTCGCCAATGGCGGCATCGGTCTGCTGGTGCTCTTCCGCAATAACCGCAACCTGAAGGAAAATCTGGCCATTACCGCTGTGCTCTACGGTTTGAGCGTCCTTGCCTCCGTGGTCATCGGTCTGGTTGCCTCCTTCTTCTGAGCCGACGGTATTCGAGAGATTTTTTCCACGGGATCTGCTATACTCTTCCCGACAGCTGATCCAATACGAGCGTAGGTTTACGAATCTTGCCCTCCGAAAGAAATTTCGGAGGGTGTTTTTTTGTGTCGGAACAGCGGGAAAAGAATATACTGTTAGGGAAAGGAGGTAATGGTCATATGGCACGCTATGTATTGAAATTCGGAGGCTCTTCTGTGGCAGATACCGCAAAGCTTTATGCCGCCGCTCGAAAGCTGGCTGCCCTTCAACGTCAAGGCCATGAGGTTATCGGGGTTCTCTCCGCACAGGGCAGGGAGACTGACCGTCTGATGGCACTGGCAAGAGAAGTGGATCCCGATTGCAGCGGACGGGAGCTGGATGCCCTGCTCTCTACCGGGGAGACCTGCTCCGTCAGCCTCTGCGGTCTGGCCTTGCGGCGGCTGGGTATGGCAGCGGTGGGGCTGACCGGCTGGCAGGCCGGTTTGCAGACCGAGAGTCATCACGGCGCTGCACGGGTGCTGGGGCTGAGCAGCGATCGGATCGAGGCGGAGCTGAAGCAGGGAAAAATCGTCCTGGTAGCCGGATTTCAGGGTATCGATGTACATGGCGATATTACCACGCTGGGCAGAGGTGGCTCCGATACTACCGCTGTTGCACTTGCCGCCTATCTGAAGGCTGACCGCTGTCTGATCTATACCGATGTAGACGGTGTTTACGACAAGGATCCCCGACAGCACGGAGATGCAGTGAAGTACGACGTGATCAGCTATGACCGTATGCTGACCATGGCACGCAGCGGTGCAAAGGTTCTCCATGACCGCTGCGTTGAGCTGGCAAAGCAACATGGTGTCGTCATTGAAGTACGCTCCTCCTATCAGGATCTCCCCGGAACACTGGTCTGCTGATCCAACAGGCGCACCTTCGGGTGCGCCTGTTGACAAAAAGATCTACCTTTGGTCAAATCAAAACACATGGAGTTCTTGACTTTTACTCTTTAATGTGCTATCATAAAAATAGCGATTTCCAAATAATAAATGGAGGTTATTACCATGTGTTCTCTGAGAAAGTATCTGGCAGAATTCCTGGGCACCATGATCCTGGTGGTTCTGGCCTGCGGCACTGCTGTAGCAGTGGGCTGTGACGCTGCCAACGGCTCCGGCTACCTGCTCACCGCCCTTGCCTTCGGTCTGGTCATCGTGGCCATGGCCTATTCCATCGGCAATGTCTCCGGCTGCCACATCAATCCCGCTGTATCCATCGCCATGCTGGTCTCCGGCAAAATGAGCTTTAAGGATTTCGTGGGCTATGTGGTCGCACAGTTCGCCGGCGGTATTGCAGGCGCAGCCATTCTGGGCGCCATCTTCGGCTGGGACTGCGGCTTCGGTGCCAACAATGTCAATCCCGGCATTGCACAGTCCATCATCATTGAAGTCATTCTGACCTTTGTGTTCGTCTTCGCCATTCTGGGTGTTACCTCCAAGGTCAAGAATTCTGCGGTCAGCGGCATCGTCATCGGCCTGAGCCTGACACTGGTACATATTCTGGGCATTGCCCTCACCGGTACCTCTGTCAACCCCGCCCGTAGCTTTGGCCCCGCGCTCTTCGCCGGCGGCGAAGCACTCAGCTGCGTCTGGGTCTTCATCCTGGCTCCCCTGGTAGGCGGCGTTCTGGCTGCCCTGGTCTACGGCTTCCTGGCAGGCAAGCAGACCGAAGAATAAGCATATACAAACAACAGCGGCTGTCCCCTCTTCGGGACAGCCGCTGTTTATTTCTTTAGACTTCATTTACATGGTGCAGGAAACGGAGGAAGGCCGCCTGCCCCTCTTCGTTGCGCTTATAGACACCTGCGTCCTGCAGAACACGGCAGAACACCTCGCCTACCTCCTGCTGCAGGATCTGCTCCGTATTCTCCGCTGTAAATTCATATTTCCCACTCAGGCGCTCAATCCATTGGGCATGCTTCGTCAGAGGCTCCTGCATCAAGAGGCTGCGATCCTCCAGGATTGCAGTTTTCAGCAGCTGCAGCTCCGTCTTCAGACGGGCAGGCAGGACAGCCAGACCCATGACCTCAATGAGGCCGATGTTTTCCTTCTTGATGTGGTGCAGCTCCTCGTGGGGATGGTACAGCCCCAGGGGATGTTCTTCGGTGGTCAGGTTATTGCGCAGCACCAGATCCAGTTCGAATTTTCCGTCACGCATTCTGGCAATGGGGGTGATGGTGTTGTGAGGCACGCCCTCGGTTTCGGCATAAATGCAGGCATTTTCATCGGTATAGCCTCGCCATGCCAGAAGAATCTTGTCTGCCAGCTCGATCAGCTGTTCACGATCTTCGCCGGAGAGGCGGATCACAGACATGGGCCAGCGGACGATGCCTGCAGAAATAGTTTCAAAACCCTTGAATACAAATTCCGTCTCCACCGGTGCTTCTGCCATGGGGAAGGAGTGTCTGCCGCCCTGGAAATGATCGTGGCTCAGAATAGAGCCGCCCACAATGGGCAGGTCAGCATTGGAGCCCACGAAATAGTGAGGGAACTGCGCCACGAAATCCAGCAGCTTGCAGAAGGCGGCACGGTCGATCTTCATGGGGGTGTGCTGAGAATTAAAGACAATGCAGTGCTCGTTGTAGTACACATAGGGAGAGTACTGCAGGAACCAGTCGGAATTATTAATCCACAAAAAAATAATACGGTGATTCTGCCGGGCAGGGTGATTTAGGCCGCCCGCATAGCCCTCATTCTGGCAGCACAGCAGGCACTTGGGATAGCCGGATTGGGGGGCATTCTTCGCCGCGGCAATGGCACGGGGATCCTTCTCCGGCTTGGAGAGATTGATGGTGATCTCCAAAGCGCCATACGCGGAGGGATACAGCCATTTCATATCCCTGGCAATGCGATCCCGACGGATGTAGTTGCTGTTTCGGCTCAGGTCATAGTACCAGTCCGTGGCCTTTTTCGGATCCTCGGCATAGAGGCTGCGGAAGGTACTGCGAACCTCATGGGGAAGAGGCATCAGAGCGCCCATGAGATCCGTATCAAACAGATCTCTTGCCACCTGATGGTCGTCAATGAGTCCACGGGAGACGGCGAAATCCGTCAGCTTCTCCAAAATCTCATGAAGGGGCAGCTGCAATTTCTCTTCCGGCTCCGTGAGATCCGCCTCTTTCAGAAGCTGTCCCAGGCGGTTCACCGCCCAGATGCGGTCTTCCTGTTCCAGGAGCTTTGTGTCAATGGCGTAATCCGCCAGAGCGTAGATATATCGGTTCATTTACATTCCTCCATCAGAATACCGCCCTCCTTGCGGATGGACAGCACATGGCAGCTTCCCTCACCCAGCACAGCCTCCATGCCGGAGCAGAAGGACTCCAGTAAACCATGGGGTACAAAGGCCTGGATCGTTCCGGCAAAACCGCCGCCGTGGACACGGACAGCGCCCTGGCCATTCAGCAGCTTTTCCGCCAAGGTCAAAGCAAAGGCCAGCTCCTGCATCCGGGTATGGCCCTCGGGGATCACATTCTGCAGCAGCCGCCAGGAGGAGCTGCCGGAGGCGGTAACCAATGTCAGGAAACGGTCAAAATTCCCCTCCTGCAGTGCCTGCACCTGCTGCTGCACCCGCTTGTTCTCCTCGAAGAAATGGATGCTCCGCAGAATGGCACGGTCCCCAACCGCTTTCCGAAGCCGGGGGAGGTTTGTGTAGAATGTTTCTTCCGGCAACTCCCGCAGGACGTCCACGCCGAAATAATTGCAAACGGCCTTCATCTCACCGGGAATGGAGGCATAGAGCTCCGTCAGACCGGCATGGTCAGCGCCGGAGTCGATAATGCACAGATCGTAGCCGAAAGCACCCAGATCCAGTGCCAGGGGTGTCAGCGCAGGCGCATTGGGATCGGCAAAATCGATGGCGACGGTATTGCCCACACTGGAGGCCATCTGATCCATAAGTCCGCAGGGCTTGCCAAAATAGACGTTCTCCGCATACTGACCGATCTGGGCGATCTTCGGGGCAGTGCAGCCGCAATTCCAGAGGTGATTCATAATCACGCCCATCAGCACCTCAAAGGCCGCCGAGGAGCTCAAGCCGCTGCCGGGCAGCACGGTGGAGGTCACATAGCAGTCAAAGCCGAAAACCTCATCCGCCAGAGGCTGAAGTGCAGCTGCCACGCCGCGGATCAAAGAGAGCGTCGTGCCATACGCCTCCTCCGAGGGAGCTCCAACGGGCAGCGCCACAGTGCAGAGGGGATAGCCCTCCGAGAGAACGCGGATACAGCTTTCCCCATTCCTGCTGACGGCGGCACGGCTGTCCAGATTCACGGCAGCAGCCAGCACGCAGCCACGCTGGTGGTCGGTGTGGTTGCCGCTGAGCTCTGTGCGGCCGGGTGCAGAGAAAATCCAACGGGCCTCATGGCCGAAGTGCTGCAAAAATTGTGCTTTCATTTGTTCATTTCTCATGGAGATCGACTCCTTATTATGTATTGTCCAACTCATATTATAGCATCTTTCCCGGGGATATGCAATAACAGAAAACGGTTGTCTCTACGTAATCCTGGGGCATTTCTCTGCCTTTGGCGGCATATAGCTTAGTAGGTGGTGAGACTATGTGCAACCGATTCACGAAACTCAAGTGCAAAGAGGTCATCAACGTCTGCGACGGCTGCCGTCTGGGCTATGTGTCCGATGTGGAGGTGGACTGCAAGTGCGGTCAGATCACAGCCATCATTGTTCCCGGCCCCTGTAAGCTCTTCGGCTTCGGGCGGCAGGAGGATTATGTGATCCCCTGGCATTGCATCCGCAATATCGGGGATGATATTATCCTGATCGAAGGGGATCTGAACAAGTTCCGCTTATCAAGAGGGAAAAAGGACTTATTTTGACAGAAAAAAAGTCTAAATAATGTAAAAATAATAAAAAAAGTACTTGCAAAATGGGAGCGATCAGGCTATAATAATACGGCGCAAAAAGCGCAATATTATCCAAAC
>JAZNVK010000116.1:0-7177 GCA_045592805.1 Faecousia sp. | reverse complement strand
TCCCTCTCTATTGTCTTCCTAAGACCGCTTGGCCTCCGACTTCGATAAAAAACCAGAGGCTGCAGAATTGCAGCCTCTGAAATGTTTTATCGCAGATCTTCTTCGCTCAGTTCCCGAATTCCCAAATTGGGATTGTGAAGGGCGGCGTGATACAGGGTGCTGAGCAGACCGTCGGCATATTTTCCCAGCGCCTCCCGACAGCTGTCGAAATCCAAAACCAGCAGTTCCGTCGGCTCACTGCGCTCTGTCAGGCAATCGTAGAGAGCGTCCAGATTTCTGCCGTAGTAGTCCGGCAGGTTCAGCTGCTGCTTCAGATGGTCGTGGAGCGCCTGACGGCTGCACATCTCTTTTCCGTTCAGAAATACCGTCATCTTACTCCTCCCCGTAGAGCAGCTCAAAGCTCTCATAGTGGTCCTCGGTGTAATAAATCAGGCCGTCGTTGGAGAAGACGATGCGCTTGGCACCGCGGCTGCTTGCACCGTTGGTGTCAATGTCGCATTCGTAGTAGACCCGTCCGTCCGCTTCGGGCAGCAGACCCTCCCGATTGCCGAAGCGATCACCGCCGATGGCATAGCCGGGGGCATAGTCCTCTACGCTGCCACCCTCCCAGCCAAGGTCACGGGCTTCGTTCTTGGTCATGAAGTTTTCGGGCAGCGTGCCGTAGGTGTACAGGTACAGCGCCACATCCTCCTTGGAATAGTACCAGCCGTCCTCTGCCAAAGGAGGAGTCTCTGTAGCTGCATCCGTTTCTGCTTCTGTGGGATCGTCATGGATGGGGGGATCCTCCTGGGGCAGCTGACTTTCTCCATAGGCATCCTCTAAAACATCCGGAACCTCTTCAAGCAGCAGCTCACCGCAGCCGATCAGGCCGAAGAGCAGGCCAAGGGTCAGCAGCAGTGCCAGTAATTTCTTCATCATAGGGAAGCCTCCTTTTCTTTTCTTGCTCTATTGTAGCACGAAGTATGGGAGAATTACAAGAAATATGAAAAGCTTTTGTGAATTTTCTGCCAAAAGTCTTGACGGCAGCTTCCTCTTTGGGTATAAATGGGGGTAGAACATGGGAGGAGCAGATGCCATGAGCCCAAAAAGAGACAATCGAAAACTGAAGGAAATTCTCGCGCCCATGAGTGGCAAGGAGAAGCTGAGCTACCTGTGGAGCTACTATAAGTGGGTGCCTCTTGTGGCCTTGCTGGTCATTGCGCTGCTTTGCTCCGTGATCGGCATACTGGCGGAGAAAAAAAGCGAGCCGCTGCTCCGTGGTGTGACCGTGAATCTTCCTGTCACCGAGAATGTAGACCGTTTCCTGACAGAGGAGCTGTTTGCTTACCTCGGAGGCGACGCTGAGACGCAGCATATGGAGCTGCAGAGTATTTTCTTTCAGGATCTGCTGACCACCAACGATCCTTCTGCGGACCGGGCCACGGCCATGAAGGTTACCGCCAGGGTGACCACCCGTTCTCTGGACTATGTGCTGATGGATGAGGTGGGCTACGACTACTATAAAAATCAGGATGTGTTTTCATCTTTGGAGCCAACGCTGCAGCAGCAGTACGCAGAGTATGTCGTCTATGAGGACGGTGTGGCTCTGGCGCTGGATCTCAGCGGAACGGCTTTTGCGGAGATTTGTTTTCCCGGCAGCGGCAAGGTCTACCTTGCCTTCCCGGGGAATACGGATCGCGGCGAGCTCTGTGTGGCATTTGCGCAGCTGCTGCTAAAGCTCCAACGACTCCAATAAGAATAAGAACAAGGGAGGCTGACGAAAAGCGTCAGCCTCCCTTTGAATTTACAGGAGCTTGCTCAGCAGGGCTTCGCAGCCCTTTTGCACATCCTCTTCGGTAGCACGGAAATCCCTGGTGTACCAGGGATCAGCCACATCCCGGGGGCGGTCGGTGTGATCCAACAGCAGAGAGACCTTGCCCTTGGGGTCGTTGCTGAAGAGCCGCAGCATATTGCGGCGGTTTGCGCTGTCCATGCCGACGAAGTAGTCATATTCCTCATAGTCCGACCGCCGCAGCTGACGGGCGGTCTTGCCCTTGCAGGAGATGCCCCGTTTGCTCAGAAGCTCCCGCACCGGAGGATAGACGGGATTGCCGATCTCCTCATCGGAGGTGGCAGCCGAGGCGATCAGAAACCGATCCGCCACGCCCCTCTTTGCCACCAGATCCTTCATCACAAACTCCGCCATGGGGCTTCTGCAAATATTTCCGTGGCAGACAAACAGAATCTTAATCATTTCCATGATTCTCCTTTACCATCAAGTAAATTTGTCGTAATTCTATTGTAGCACATCCGGCGGCGATAATCCAGCAAAACAGCGCTTTTGTTGGTGAGAAAGTCACAGATACACCATTCTTTTCTTGCTATAATGAAGCTACCAAATGGGAAATATAAACCATACGATTATGAAAAGGAGAAATTATTATGTCTATGATCAACAAGGAAATCGGCGCTTTTTCCGCCCAGGCTTATGTGAACAACAGCTTCAAGACCGTCACCAAGGAGGATATCTTGGGAAAGTGGAGCGTATTCTTCTTCTATCCCGCAGACTTTACCTTTGTCTGCCCCACGGAGCTGGAGGATCTGGCCAACATCTATGATAAGTTCGTGGAAGCCGGCTGCGAGATTTATTCCGTATCTACCGATACCCATTTCGTCCACAAGGCATGGCACGATGCATCCGAGCGCATCAAGAAGCTGCGCTATCCCATGCTGGCAGACCCCACCCACGCAATTTCCCGTGACTTCGACGTGCTGATCGAAGCCGACGGCATGGCAGAGCGAGGCACCTTCATCATCAATCCCGAGGGCAAGATCGTCTCTTACGAGGTCAGCGCAGGGAATGTGGGGCGCAATGCAGATGAACTGTTCCGCAAGCTGCAGGCCTGCCAGTTTGTCCATGCCCATGGAGACGAGGTTTGCCCCGCAAAGTGGCAGCCCGGTGCCCAGACCCTGAAGCCCAGCCTGGATCTGGTGGGAATGCTGTAATTCTTCCGGGGCGACAAGGAGTGGTTCTATGGACAAGCTGTATGATGTGATCGTGATCGGCGGCGGTCCGGCGGGACTGACGGCGGCGATCTATCTGGCAAGGGCAAAATACCGCACCCTGGTGCTGGAGAAGGAGAAATTCGGCGGCCAGATCACCATCACCCATGAGGTGGTCAACTATCCCGGCGTGGGAAAAACCGACGGCGAGACCCTGACCCGTACCATGCGGCAGCAGGCGGAGGCCTTTGGCGCTGAGTTTATGCTGGCGGAGGTAGAGAGCCTGGAATTGTCCGGTGATGTGAAACGAGTAAAAACCGCACGGGGCGAGCTTCGGGCGCTGGGTGTGCTTCTTGCCACCGGCGCCCAGCCCAGAATGGTTGGCTTCCGCGGTGAGGCGGAATTCCGTGGACGTGGTGTTGCCTACTGCGCTACCTGCGACGGTGAGTTTTTCACCGATAAGGAGGTTTTCGTGGTGGGCGGCGGTTTTGCCGCAGCGGAAGAGGCGGTATTCCTGACCAAGTATGCAAGGCACGTGAATATTCTCATCCGCAATGACGACTTTACCTGCGCCGAGAGCGTAGCGGATGCCGCCCGAAAGCATCCGAAAATCTCGGTTCTGACGAATACCTCTGTGGTAGAGGTACTGGGTGACAGTGCTCTCCGGGCCATCCGCTATCAGAACAATCTCACCGGCGAGATTACGGAGTACCGAGCCGAAGAGGGCGAGCATATCGGTGTCTTTGTCTTTGCCGGTTATGTTCCCGCCACCGCTTTGGTAAAGGGGATTGCTGAACTGGATGATCGGGGCTATGTGCTCACCGACCGCAGTATGAAGACCAGTGTGGAGGGACTCTATGCTGCCGGAGATGTTTGCGTGAAGGCACTGCGCCAGGTTGTCACGGCAGTGGGGGATGGAGCGCTGGCAGCAACGGAACTGGAAAAATATGTTTCCGCCATGCAGCGCAAAACGGGACTGCACCCCAAAATGCCCCAGGCAGCAGCAAAGCAGGAGCAGCCAACGGTAGAAAACAGCGCCCTCTTCGATGAGAATATGCTGGCGCAGCTGAATGCTGTCTTTGCCCGTATGGCGCAGCCCCTGATTTTGAAGCTGGAACTGGATCAGCGCCCCGTTTCTTCGGAGCTGCGCAGCTATATGGAGGAGCTGGCAAAGCTGACGGACAAGCTCAGCCTGCAAATCACAGAGGGCGGTGAGGATACGCCCAATGTAAAGCTCCTCCGTGCAGACGGTAGCTGGACAGGACTTGCCTTCCACGGTGTCCCCGGGGGACATGAGTTCACATCCTTTGTTTTGGGGCTGTACAATGCCGCAGGTCCCGGCCAGCCCCTGGACGATGACATTCGTGCAGCCATTTCAGATCTGGGGAAGAAGGATCTGAAGGTGCTGGTCTCCCTGAGCTGCACCATGTGTCCCGACCTGGTGGTGGCAGCCCAGCGCATTGCCGCTGAGAATCCACAGATTACGGCACAGGTCTATGATCTGAATCATTTCCCGGAGCTTCGGGATCGCCATCGGGTTCTCAGTGTTCCCTGCCTGGTAATCAACGACGGGGAAACGGTCAGCTTCGGCAAAAAGAATATCCGCCAGCTGCTGGAACTCCTGTAAACAGAAAAACGCTCTCCGAGAAGCCCAAGTGCTTTTCGGAGAGCATTTTATATCGTAAGACTTATGCCTTTGCCTCGTTTTTATGCAGCGCCTTGCGGAGCAGGGGAACTATCAGCAGTGCGATGGCACCGCCGATGAGGGCGGTGAAGAGCTGAGGCCAGGAGAAGGTGGCGGTCAGCTTAGTGACCATGGGTGCCTTCAGAGTGCCGGAGGCCAGAAGCTGCTCTGCCATCACACCGCAGAGGATTTCGCAGACCATCAGATGCAGAACACCGAATTTGGCGAAGGCAGAAACGATCCAGGCAATGGGTTGTTTCCAGAGCTTCTTGCCGCTGCGGTCTGCCAGCAGGTACAGCAGCGCCACATAGACCCCATTACCCACCATAATGGCAGGTACGGTCAGTGCCTGGGGGGCAATGTTCAGAAGATAAGCCAGTACAGGAGAGATGACCGCAATGGTCAGGCCGCTGTACAGCCCACCCACCAGGGTGGCTACTGCCAGGATCGCATTGACACAGGAGCCTGTAACCAGCTGCCCAAAGGGCTTGGTCAACTGCTGCAAGGCAATCAGCAGCGCCAGCATGACGGCGGTTTCGGTGATCCAACGGAGTTTTTTATTCATAATCAGATACCTCTTTCTTATTCAGTTTCGCTGATCACAGCGGAATAGGCGGTCTTAACGCTGACCCCGGGCAGTGCGCCGATCTTTCCGGCCAGGGCAGAGATCCTGTCCTGGGGCGCATCCAGGGCAATGGAGATGATGCTGATCCCGCGCTTGCGATAGGGGATCCCCATCCGTCCGATGATGTAGTCTCCGGCCTCGTGGAGCAGGGCATTGAGCTTCTCCACGCTGTCGGGACGTTCCACGATAATGCTCATGACGGCAACTCTTGTCTGCATAATACTTCCTCCTTTTTATAGAAAATTGCCGCACCGGCAGCTCTGCAGGTGCGGCAAAAGAATCCTACTTCCCGGTAGGATATACTTTTGAATGCACCTTTCCTGCAGCCTGTAGGCTTAGTGTCAGGCGATTGTTTTATTTGTGGACGTTGCTTCTCATCTGCATCCGCAGAGAGGCCAGGGAGATGGACAGATTCTCACTTCGAATTACCACGTCCCCGGGAACCTTCAGGTGAGCAGGGGAGAAATTCCATATGGCATGGATACCGCAGGCCACCAGCCGATCACATATCCGCTGCGCTTTTTCAGCAGAGACGGTGATCATGCCAATGTGGATACAGTGCGCCCGACAGTAATCTTCCAGCTGTTCCAGAGGGTAAATGGGCTTGCCGCTTTTGGAAATGGGAACAGAGGGATTCAGGGTGAAGCCTGCTGCCACATCCAGACCCGAGTCGTCAAAACGGTAGTCCAGCAGAAGGAGTTTGCCCTCGTCCTCACCTACGACGATGGCCGTGGTGACGCAGTTAAAATCCAGGAAAGACTCAATATCCTTAATCAGATCTTCCCGAATATAGCCCAGTTTGCGTCTGCCGCCGTGGGAGACCTTTGCCAGATCCTTCCGTACCAGCACATCGCCCAGCCCTAAGGCTTCCGCCATCTTGGTAGCGGAGATATTGGTGGTGCTGCTGGGAAGTGATTTGATGTAGCGCAGGTAGATCGGCAGCCGAGCCAGCAGGCGGGGCGAGGGGGCTTTGGTGTTCATCGGTAATTCCTCCATAACAGTATAACACATTCTCAGCGATCCCACAAGAAGGTGTTACCGTCAAGGGGCGCTTTTTCAGCCGGGCAGAGCCTCAGCTGTCAAAGCCGACTCTTTCCTGATAGGTAGTATGCAGCAGCTCATGGGCCTTGTGGGAATTGGGCTCACCCAGGAATTCCTCATAGAGCTTCTTGATCTGGGGGTTATTGTGGGACTGACGGAGCGTCAGGCGTTCGTCCTCGCTGTACAGAGCACGGGCTCTCTTTTCCTTATAGGTGTCCAGGATATCGTCATCCTCGTTGGGGAGGAAGCAGGGACGGACGATGGGCTGACCACCTCCGGCGATGCAGCCGCCGGGACAACCCATGATCTCGATGAAGTGATACTTGGACTTACCCGCGCGGATCTCGTCCAGCAGAACCTTGGCATTCTTCATGCCGTGGGCAATGGCGACATTTACGGTCAGACCGTTGATCTCCACAGATGCTTCACGGATGCCCTCAAAGCCACGGACAGCCTCAAAGGTGATGGCCTCATGCTCCTTACCGGTGAGTACGAAGTAGACCGTGCGCAGAGCGGCTTCCATAACACCGCCGGTGACACCGAAGATGACGCCGGCACCGGTGTAATCGCCCATCAGATCCTGGTCGAAGTCCTCGTCCGGCAGACGGGAGAAGAGGATACCGGCACGCTTGATCATTCTGGCAAGCTCACGGGTGGTGAGAACCGCGTCAAGTCGGAGGCCAAGCGGTCTTAGGAAGACAATAGAGAGGGACAACTCCTTGGCACACAGAACGACATGGCTACGATCCGACTTCCTGGTCGAAGTCCTCGTCCGGCAGACGGGAGAAGAGGATACCGGCACGCTTGATCATTCTGGCAAGCTCACGGGTGGTGAGAACCGCGTC